>NZ_JAGJEF010000001.1:0-175119 GCF_018100875.1 Pseudoalteromonas sp. MMG012 | reverse complement strand
TATTTATATCGAACTTTATCGATAAGACGTACCATTTATAAATAAATGGCGGAGAAGGAGGGATTCGAACCCTCGATAGGGCTACAAACCCTATACTCCCTTAGCAGGGGAGCGCCTTCAGCCACTCGGCCACCTCTCCGTGTCGTGGGGCGTATAATATAGGCTAGAAAAAATATGTCAAACACTTTTCTTGTAAAATCAGGCCGTATGGTGATAGATTAACCAGCTTGGTTGAAATCCTCACTTGAATAGGTCCTAGAATTAATCATGGTCTTGAAAACGACTGAGGGTATGCCTATCAATGAGTGCTTTTTTAGAGTCTTTCAATTCAGCTAAATAAGCATCTTGATATCCTAAACGCTGGAATTCGCAAATACACATCCGACAATATTCCATTCTCAACTCATCATTATCATCTTTTGAAGGTTGATATTTTTGTGGTTCTTTCATTTTTATGATTATCCATTAACCGCGCTCCAGCAGTATAGGAAACAATCAAAGACTTGCCAGTTCTAGATTTAATGGCATATGCAGTACGTATTTCATCTGCATAGACTAGCTAGTTGTTTTATTTGAGTAATTCATCTAATTAGCATTAGACTAAAGTCGCATACTGAGATATATCGCACGCAAATAACAGAAAAGCGCCATGAAGGCGCTTTTCTCAATCGTATCACTCTCAGGTGTACTTAGTCCGTTTGCGGTCTCATATGAGGAAACAAGATCACATCTTTAATCGTTGATGAATCAGTAAATAGCATCACTAAACGGTCAATACCAATACCTTCACCTGCCGTAGGCGGTAATCCATACTCTAATGCACGAATGTAATCTTCGTCATAATGCATTGCTTCATCATCACCCGCATCTTTCTCTTCAACCTGACGTGCAAAGCGTGCAGCTTGATCTTCAGCATCATTTAGCTCAGAAAATCCGTTTGCCAATTCACGTCCACCAACGAAGAATTCAAAACGGTCAGTAATGAATGCGTTGTCGTCATTACGACGCGCCAGTGGAGACACTTCCCACGGGTATGCAGTAATGAAAGTCGGTTGAATAAGTTTATGCTCTGCCACTTCTTCAAAAATTTCACATAAGAACTTACCAGGTCCCCATACACAGTTTTCAGGGATTTTAACGTGTACTTGTTTAGCAAACACTTTTAGTGCGTCAAAATGATTTTCAGGGTCTTGGAAAATTTCAGCTTGCTTAGCCGCTTCTTCACTGTGCTCAATGATCGCATCTGCCATTGTTAAACGCACAAACGGCTGACCAAAGTCATACTCAACGCTATCAGTAACTTCACCTTCCGCATTCTTAGTGGTATTCACAATCGTCGTCGTGCCCAACACATCTTGTGCCACAGTACGTAGCATATCTTCAGTTAAATTCATCAAGTCATTGTAATCAGCATACGCTTGATAAAATTCAATCATGGTGAATTCAGGGTTATGGCGTGTTGATAAACCTTCGTTACGGAAGTTACGGTTTATTTCAAATACACGGTCAAAGCCACCCACAACTAAACGCTTTAAGTAAAGTTCAGGCGCAATACGCAAGTACATATCAATGTCGAGTGCATTATGGTGTGTCGCAAACGGGCGAGCTGTCGCACCACCAGGAATAACCTGTAACATAGGCGTTTCAACTTCCATAAACTCACGTTCAGCAAGGAAACGACGAATACCTTCAATCACTTTTGAACGAATGCGGAATGTTTCACGCGTATCAGTATTGGTGATCAAATCAACATAGCGCTGACGGTATTTGGCTTCTTGGTCTGTTAAACCATGAAACTTCTCGGGTAGCGGGCGCAATGATTTAGTCAACAATTCATATTGAACCATATCAACGTATAAATCGCCTTTGCCTGACTTGTGTACAGGCCCCGTTACACCAATAATATCGCCAATATCAAGCTGACCATATTTTGCTTTTAGATCTTTTTGAACATCTTTAGACGCATACGCTTGAATACGGCCTTTCATGTCTTGCAGCACTAAGAAAGGGCCACGCTTTGCTAAGACACGCCCAGCAATTGACGCCTGCTGGTTTAATTCAACAAGCTCTTCTTTCGATTTATCACCAAACTTAGCTTGTAGATCAGCCGTATAATCTTCACGGCGGAAGCTGTTAGGGTGGCCATTGGCACTGCAATTCTCGCGAATCGCATCCAACTTAGTACGACGCTCAGCAATGAGTTTATTTTCGTCTTGGATTTGATCTGTCATTTTATAGCTCTTAGTTTAGCTTGTTGATTAAAGGCCTGATTTCAGGCTAGCTTCGATAAATCTATCTAGGTCACCATCAAGTACGGCTTGCGTATTTCGATTTTCGACACCAGTACGTAAATCCTTAATTCGAGAGTCATCCAATACATAAGAACGTATTTGACTGCCCCAACCTATGTCTGACTTGGCGTCTTCTTGTGACTGCTTTTCTGCGTTCTGAGCTTGCATTTCAAGCTCAAACAACTTGGCTTTTAATTGCTTCATCGCTTGCGCTTTGTTTTTATGCTGCGAACGCTCATTTTGACACTGTACAACGGTATTTGTTGGTAAGTGCGTAATACGTACTGCTGATTCAGTGGTATTTACGTGCTGACCACCCGCTCCTGACGCTCTGTATACATCAATGCGCAATTCAGCAGGGTTAATATCTATTTCAATATTGTCATCAACTTCCGGATAAACAAACGCTGACGCAAATGAAGTATGGCGACGACCACTTGAGTCAAATGGACTTTTACGAACCAAACGATGTACGCCTGTTTCTGTGCGTAACCAGCCATAGGCATATTCACCACTGAAACGTACCGTGGCGCCTTTAATACCGGCAACATCACCATCGGTGGCTTCTACGAGCTCCACTTTAAAACCTTTTGCTTCACCCCAGCGTAAATACATACGCAGTAGCATATTACACCAGTCTTGTGCTTCAGTACCGCCTGAACCGGATTGCAAATCGAGATATGCATCATTGTCATCGTGTGGGCCTGAGAACATTCTACGAAACTCTAGCTTTTCAAGGCTTGCAACCAAACCTGCGAGCTCCTGCTCTGCTTCATCAAAAGTTTCTTGATCTTCCGCTTCAACGGCCAACTCAACTAACCCTTCCACATCATCAGCACCGGCCACCAAAGTGTCAATGGTTTCAACCACAATTTCTAAAGCCGATTTTTCACGGCCTAGCGCCTGTGCTCTTTCTGGTTCATTCCATACTGCCGAGTCTTCAAGTTCAGCGTTAACTTCTTCTAAACGCTCTTGTTTAAGAGCATAGTCAAAGGTACCCCCGAAGCAGCTCAGTACGTTCGCGAATGTCCTTGATTTGGTTAATCACAGGATTCACTTCAAACATGCACATTACTCCAAAAATTTCACTACAATGATTGGTTATTGCACTCACCCAGCGGTAATCTGCAACAGCCTAATTGTTAAACGCGCCATACTAACAAAATTTGTTCCTGCTATAAATGTCTTTATGCCGTTATTGCGCTGATTTCTCGCACGATTAACTGTAATGTAAATTTACCGCGAAACTCATTGATATCTAATTGATACGCAACTTGTGCCAATTGCGCTTGATTATTAGGCCAAGCCCTTACATCAACATTAAATGCAATTGCATCGACTAATTTTCCTGATGAATGCTTCAACACCAATTTAAGGTGTTTTTCTCCAACAATACGTTGTTGAATTAATTCAAATTCCCCACAAAAAACAGGCTCTGGGAAATGCTGCCCCCAAGGGCCTGCTTGTTGTAAAAGCTGTGCGAAATCCATGGTAAAACACTCAGCAGGCAAGGCCCCATCGGTCAACAATACGCTCTGTTTATGCTCTTCAGACAACAATTTACTAACTGTGGCTTCAAAGACAAGTTTAAACTGCGCAAAACTGTCTTCATATATCGTCAAACCTGCAGCCATTGCATGACCACCAAACTTTAAAATTAAACCTGGATGTTGGGTATTAAGCTGCTCCAATAAATCTCGCATATGTAACCCATCGATTGAACGACACGAGCCTTTTATTTCGCCATTATCACCTTGAGCAAAAATCACTGCGGGACGATGATACTGCTCTTTTAATCGACCTGCCAAAATACCTATTACACCTTGATGCCAATCATCTTGATACAAACAAACTGCATCAGGAACCCCCTGACTACTTAACACTAAGCGTTCGAGCACCGAGTGTGCTTCTTGTTGCATGCCTTGCTCTATTTCACGACGCTCATGGTTTAAACCATCAAGTTCACCCGCGATACGACGGGCTTGATTCATACCTTTTGATAACAAACACGCTATACCCAAACTCATATCATCTAATCGACCTGCAGCGTTCAGTCTCGGCGCAAGTGAAAAACCAAAATCGCTTGCACTTAAACGCGCGGCATTACGATTGGCAACTTCAATCAATGCTTGAATGCCAGGCCTGGTTTTACCACTTCGGATCCGTGCAAGCCCCTGATATACCAACGTGCGATTATTTGCATCAAGTGCGACCACATCCGCAACGGTACCTAACGCAACAATGTCCAATAACGCGGCCAAATTAGGTTCGCGGTTTGTTGTAAAATAACCTTGCTCTCTCAACTTATTACGCAGTGCAATTAATAAATAGAAGGCAACTCCCACACCGGCGATTGATTTAGATGGAAATCCACAGTCATGTTGATTTGGGTTCACAATGGCATCTGCATTAGGCAAGTGCGCTCCCTGTAAGTGATGATCCGTTACGATCACGGTGATCCCTGCTTGTTTAACAAGATCAATACCTGCAATACACGAAATACCATTATCAACCGTGATCACTAAATTAGGTTTAAGCGCCACGATTTGCTCTGCTAAAGCAGGGCTTAATCCGTACCCTAAACTAAATCTATCTGGTACCAAGTAATCGACATGCGTAAAACCAAACTGGGGAAGCCCTTCCATCAATACTGCGGTGCTTGTTGCGCCATCCGCATCAAAATCCCCCACAACCAACACGGTCGCATTTTTAGCCAACATCTCTACAAGGATATTACTGGCCTTATCCATATCTTTAAATAACTTAAAATCAAGTAACGTTTTTGCACTGTTATCTAATTCGCTTGCGTCTAAAACGCCTCTCGTTGCATAAATTTGTTTGATAACAGGATGTAAGTGGGCGGGTAAATGACTATCTTCTACAAATGGGCGAGTACGGATCTCTGTGTTCATTTAACATCTCAAATTTTTTAGGCAACAAAAAAGGCCTTACGGCCTTTTCTAATTATAGAATGAGTATACCAAACTTAAGATTTTTTGCTGTTCTCTTCTAACGCTTTAGACAGTGCTGCTGCAGGCTGATAGCCTGGGATCAATGAGCCATCTTCTAAAATAATCGCAGGCGTACCTGTGATACCGAAGCTCTGGCCTAGTTCATAATGCTCCGAAACTGGCGCACTACAGTTTTCAACTTTAGCAACTGTTTGTCCTGCTTTAGCATCTGTCAGTGCTTGTGCTGCATCTTTTGCACACCAAACATTGCGTAAGTCTTCATAACCTGACCCACGTAAGCCTCCCCGTGGGAACGCCATATATTTAACCGTAATACCTGCGGCCAAATAATCATCTAGCTCACGGTGTAACTTACGACAATAGCCACATGTAATGTCTGTAAATACCGTTATTTGGTGTTTTTCATTTTCAGCTTTATACACAATCATAGAATCTTGATAATCGGCAACACCTTCTTTGCGTAATCCACTCAACGCCCCTTCCGTCAAGTTCTCACGGTTTTCAAGGTCAATCACCGTGCCCTGAATAAGGTACTTACCATCCGCGCTCGCATATAAAACACCTTTATCGGTGATCACTGTTTTAATACTTGGGATTGGGCTATCTGATATACTTTTAACTGTCACACCTAAACCAGAAAACTGCTCAATAATAGGGTCAGCCAACAATGGGGTTGGTGTTTCTGGTATCGTATTCGCTAAAGTTGAAAAGCTACACGCCAATGCGGCAGCTAAAATTAGTTTTTTCATATTCTGCTCATTAATTATTATGCGGTTACCCACTAAGACCGGAAAACCTCTAAAAAATTCCACTATGCTCTGGGATGATGTTGCTGATGTAACGATTTTAACCGTTCACTGGCAACATGGGTATAAATTTGTGTCGTCGATAAATCACTGTGACCTAGCATCATTTGGACGACACGTAAGTCCGCACCATGATTAAGCAAATGTGTTGCAAAAGCATGACGCAACGTGTGTGGTGATAATGGCGACGTTACATTAGCCAAAATAGCATAGTGTTTAATACGATGCCAAAAGGTTTGTCGAGTCATACCAACTCCTCGCTTTGATGGAAAAACGAAGTCAGTCGCATGTTTTATCATTTGCGGTCGACCCAACTTCAAAAACTGTTCGATCCAATGCAATGCTTCTTCGCCCATTGGTACCAATCGTTCTTTACCGCCTTTTCCTCGAACCAAGACAACGGCTTGTCGCAAATTCACTTGTTCAATACGTAGCCCTACCAATTCAGTTACGCGTAATCCCGTAGCATATAAGAGCTCCAGCATCGCTTTATCCCTGAGACCCAAAGGTTCATCAACCTCAGGAGCATCAAGCAAAGCTTCCACTTCTAGCTCTGTTAATGTTTTAGGTAGCGATTGTATTATTTTTGGTTGCGCAATACTGAGCAATGGCGTCGCTGTTATTTTTTGTTCTTTTACCCAATATAAAAAAAATCGTTTTAGTGCACTAATTGACCGTGCTGTGCTGCGTGACTTCAGCCCTAGGTCAACTCGATACGCTAAATATGCTTCAATATCGCTACTTTGCACCTCCATCAAAGAAATGTCTCGCTGCGACTTTATCAAAAACTCGGTAAACTTGCCTAAGTCAGATCGGTATGCTGCTAAAGTATTGTCACTCAGCCCCTGTTCTAAAAACAAGGTATCTAAGAATGCCTCTATATAGTCATCATTACTCGATATATTGGTATTGTCGTTGGGAAATTCGCTCACAGGCTTCCTGTATCAATTTTTAACATCATAGGGTAGACTTCGCGCCTATCATAACAGTCAATTAGAAAGTGATAAATACAATGCAAATAGCGTTATTTTATGGTTCAACAACCTGCTATACAGAAATGGCAGCTGAAAAGATTCGTGACATTATTGGTGAAGATACAATTTCATTACATAACATCAAAGATGAGCCATTAATAAATGCAGAGCAATATGACTTTTTAATTTTAGGCATTTCTACATGGGATTTCGGAGAACTTCAAGAAGATTGGGAGTCTAGCTGGGATGACATTGAAAGTGTGAAACTTACAGGCAAAACCATTGCGTTATTCGGTATGGGTGATCAACAAGGCTATGGTCAATGGTTTCAAGACGCTTTAGGCATGCTACATGATAAAATACAGCCTCAAGGTGTTAATTTTATTGGTTATTGGCCCAATACAGCTGACTATGAATTCGAAGCATCAAAAGCACTCACTGAAGATGCGAGTCACTTTGTAGGATTGGCACTCGATGAAGACAGTCAGTATGAAAAAAGCGATGAACGAATCGCCAGCTGGATAGAACTGATAATGACCCAATACGGCGATTCACTATAGCTCTATCACTGAACGGCTTTTCATTCTGTCATACATTCGGGCCATTTTATTTAACGTCTCTCAATGCAGTTAAACCGTAGCGGGATCCGCCCATGATACTTCTCGGATCCAAGTCTTGAGTGCCGGAAAGTCTTCAATAGAATCAATCATCCCCCATGCGGCTAACAAAGGTTGGCCGTACAATTCATTCTTTTCAAAAACCATAATCAGATTCTCACTGGACCCTTTGTAACCACCTGAGTGTAATACGACACTGGTTGGCAGACCGATATGTTGAATAGCAGCCACGGACCATGCGATTGCCGCAATTTCCTCACCCTTCATCCAGTTTTTATTACTGCGACTTTTGTATACATCACCACTTAACAAGTGACGCTCAGTCGGCTCACATACGGCAATATGGCCAGCCTCATGTAATATATCACCGGCATAACTCAATTTTTCAACATCAATCAGTAATACACCTTGTTGTAACTTCAAACCGGGTAAAAACGTATCACTTGTTAAACGACTCAGCTGAAAGGGTACCTCAATAGTTTCTAAAAATGTCAAAATCTTGCGTATGGTCTGATCCATCAAATATCCCCTTCACGTTATCAATCAAAATTCGCATTCTATGCTATTTTGAAGCACTTCCTCTTATAAATATAGTCATTGTAAGATGCTGTAATTTTAGATAAAAACAAGTTATCTAAAATTATTTCTTCTATATTTACTCAGTGTTATTGATGATAAATAGAATAGCGTCGTCATTACATCTTCAAGTAAAAATCCCGACATAATGCAATATACTCCGGTGTATAGGTATTATTGCTATTACGCACACATAGCGCACTCATCAGTGTTGTATCACACGACATTAATGAAAACTCCATAAGGCGACGACTCACTGGTTTATTTGGTGTCATTTTTACATTGCAGACTCTGTGTAAATATAAGCCCATCACACGGCCACATTCGATAAAAATATCAGCTTCAGAACAAGGTAAAATGACCGTCAAAGTACTCTTTGCATGACTCACTTGAATATAAGCGCTGAGTAATTCACTGAAACTCAAGCCATCAGTATGTCGCGCTTTATTTCTTTGCTTATCAGGGCTTTTTAGACTGTTATTAAAGTATGGAGGGTTGCTAATAACGCAATCAAATGTATGATTTGATTCAAATACTTGAATTGCACATTGATGAACCATAATATCAGGCCATGGACTCTGTGAAATATTATGCCGCGCATCATTAACTGCCTCCGCATCAATTTCAACAGCATCAATGATTAAGTCTTGATTACGCTGTTTACACATCAGCGCCAATAACCCAGTGCCTGTTCCTATGTCTAATAAACGCTGTGCACCTACTAAATTAGCCCATGCCCCCAACAAAATACCATCAGTTGATACCTTCATGGCGCTCTTGTTCTGTTGAACCTTAAACTGTTTAAATGCAAAGCTAGTCATTATTCACCTTTTCGAAAATCACCATCACGCGTATAATTGAGACCATTGTCCTTTATTTATGATGTGCTATGCAATTTTCTGAATTTGATCTTGATACCAAAGTGTTGAACGCGATTGACAAAATGGGTTATCAATCCGCTACCAGTATACAACAGCTGGCAATTCCTGAAGCGTTAATCGGGCGTGATATATTAGCCTCCGCCCCAACTGGTACAGGGAAAACCGCTGCATTTTTAATCCCTGCAATTCAGCATTTGCTTGACTTTCCTCGTAAAGACCCAGGTTTTGCACGTGTGTTAATAATGACACCAACACGAGAACTTGCTTATCAAATACATGAACAATGCCAGTTACTCGCTGCAAACACACACTTGAAAATTGGTGTGGTAACGGGAGGCATTAACTATGGTACACATAAAGAGATCTTTGAAAAGAACAATGACATTTTGATCTCAACACCTGGTCGGTTGATGGAATACCTTGAAACAGAAAACTTCCACGCAGAAAATGTTGAACTGTTGATTCTAGACGAAGCTGACCGCATGCTTGACCTTGGTTTCAAAAAAGAAATGCTCCGTATTTGTGAAGAAGCCAAAAACCGTCGTCAGTGCTTTTTATTCTCTGCAACATTAGAAGGCGATAGCGTTGAATTATTTGCTGAACGTATTTTAAATGATCCGGCTTTACTGGAGGCAGAATCATCTCGCAAAGAAAAAGCCAAAATACACCAATGGGTGCACTTAGCGGATAACTATACCCATAAACTAGAATTACTACTGCATTTATTACAAAGTGAAACTGAAGTACAAAAAGCCATCGTATTTGTAAAGACCCGAGAACGCTTAGAACAACTTGTTGGAGAGCTCTATACGCATGGCGTAAAAACCACATGGCTACGCGGTGAAATGCCACAAGATAAGCGTATGACCGCCATGGCCAATTTCCAAAGTGGCCGCACGCGTATTTTGATTGCAACCGATGTTGCAGCCCGTGGTATTGATGTTCCTGACATTACGCATGTTATTAACTTTGATTTGCCACGCACAGCAGATGTGTACGTTCACCGCATTGGTCGTACTGCTAGAGCTGGTAAAAAAGGCACAGCCATCTCATTTGTCGAAGCCCATGACGTAGCCATTTTAGCCAAAATTGAGCGTTATATTGACTTAGGCCTTAAACGAAGAGTGATAAAAGGCTTAGAAGCACAAAATAAAGAAGCGCGCCCACCGAAGAAGAAGAAAGATCCGCTCAAAATGAAAGCGAAAAAGAAAGCAAAAGCCAAGATCAAGAAAAAGAAATAAATATGAAAGGCCTCTATGAGGCCTTTTTTATTCTGCAGTAAAAAAACGCGTCACACTAAATGGCGTTAAATCTAATGTGGTGTCTTGTCCTGTTACCAGCTCTGTGATCAACTGACCTGTGATAGCTGAAGTCACAATGCCTGTTCGAAAATGTCCACATGCATTAATGTATCCTGCAATGCCAGGGACATGACCTAATATCGGCAACTCATCTGGCGTACCAGGGCGTAACCCAGCCCAACAGCGCTTTATATTACTTTCTTTTAAGATAGGTAAACATTTTAATGCCCCTTGGGACAGTTCGGTAATTTTATCCAAACTATTTGTCGTATCAAAGCCCTTTTCTTCCGTGGAGGAGCCAATTAAAATTTCACCATTATCTTTTTGCGCAATGTAGCAGTCACTGGTACTGATACAACCATTGAGTACTTTCGGTAAACGTTCAGACAGAACAATTTGCCCTTTCACTGGGTATACTGGCATGTGCAACCCAGTTGCCTGATTAAACAACGTATCAGCCCATGCACCAGCAGCATTAATGAGCGTGTCGCATAGATACGTTTCTTCATTGGTCGTCACACCAGTGACTCGATTTACCTCGCGTAAAACCGATGTCACTTCATTGTTTAAAACCAGTTCAACACCATTTTGTCTTGCCCCTTCGATGTACGCATCCACTAGCCGATAAGGATTTACTTGATGATCACAAATAAAATCTATTGCACCAATCGCATCCGGTGTGACATAAGGCTCTTCGGCTTTTAACTGTGCTGCATCTAACCACCGAACTTGATCAGCAAGATGAGGAATACCGCTGGTAATTTGGTCGGCATAAATACGATCATCTTCGTTATACATGATGAACTTTAGCCCCGTGCGTTCAAACTTAAAATCGACACCATGTCGCTCAAGCATTTCTTGATGAAGTGCCGGATACATGGCGTTTGAAGTCAAGGCGAACTCAAAGAAACAATCTGGCAACTGGTGAGGCCGCATAACAGGGATCTCTTTGCCTTTTGCTTCACTTTGCAACTTAGATAAGGTTTTGAAAAAAATAACGCCACAACCTAACCCAACAGATTCACCAATAGCCCATAATCCACCAGCAGAAGCTCGCGACGCGTTCCCCGGTTTTTTTATATCGATGAGTGCAATCTTCAAATCCGTATCTCGACTTAAAAAATAGGCACACGCGGCACCAATCACACCGCCTCCTGCAATAACAATATCGAATTTTCTCATTCGTGCTCTTCCAAAAAAGTAAATGGGATTGGATCTAACGGGAAACGTGGTTTAATAGTCCCAATATCATCTATACACCCTGCTTGATGTAATCTATCTACCGCATAACTTGAACACGTTTTACCTTGGCAATCTCCCATGCCAATGCGAGTACGCATTTTCAAGCTTGTAATATCTTTAACACCTTGAGCGAGTGCAATATCGACTTGTGCACGTGTTGTTTTTTCACATCGACACACAATCGTTTCCGGTTGGGCAAGTGCCATTAAACCTTTTTGCCGCGCTGAGAATCGATCAAAACCATAACGAAATCGCTTAATTCGATCTAACTTCCTCATCACCTTTCCAGCATGCTGTGCCGCCTGTTTCGCATTGAGCACCCCTCTGCGTTCAGCAATTCGTATGGCTGCGATTTGTCCTTCACAAATCGCGGCATCAGCACCCAATAACCCACTGCTATCACCAGCGATATATACATTTTTTACATTACTATGTTGCCAGCGATCTAGAATCGGAATACTGCCACTGACATTACTATATTCATGCTCAACACCCAATAACATCGCCAATTGACTACGCGCCACAAACCCATAGCCAACCCCAACAGCGTCGACTTCTATGGTTTTAGTATTTTGCAAATCGGCTTGCCACTGAGCATTGTAAGGCGCAACAACCACGCTACTAACTGAATGGTCTCCTAGTGCTTTAACAATCCCCCAGCCATAGTGAAAAGGAATATCGTGCTTTTTCAAATACCCCATCATGCTTAAACCAGATAAAGTGAGCTTGGGTTTATTGAGTAAAGCAACGGCTTCTTTGGCTAATTTACCAAATTGACTTGCTTCATAGACACCAGCGACTTCAACCCCTGACTTATGTAATTGACACGCAACTAACGGTAATAGAGGCCCCGTTCCCACCAATGCCATTTTACTCCCTGGCTTTACCAACCCACTTTTGAGTTGTAACTGCACTCCTCCCATCAACATCACCCCCGGTAGCTGCCACCCTTGAAACGGAATACTCCTTTCATGACAGCCCGTGGCTACCACAAGCTCTTCGTAGGCTAAATTTTCTAATCTCTCATCTTTGCTTACCAGTAAGTTTTTCTTACCTTCAGGCCCCAAAACTCGTGTATTCGTCAATAACCTAATATGTTTCACATTATTATCATAACGCCTTTGTAAGGCCGCCATGGCGCGTTTTAAATTATCGTCTAGATGTGGCAATGTTAGTGTGCTACGTAATGGCCCTCGATAAATCACCCCGCCAATTTTTGATGCTTCATCCACGACTGTACTCGTAATACCAAACTTTCCTAGATGGGCAGCTGTCGCGGTACCAGCGGGGCCGCCGCCGACAATGACCACAGGGTGATTATGTGTCATTTTATACCCTCTTCGAAAAATCGATTCACCAGTGTCTCGACTGTCATTTGTGGCTGAACAACCGTTTGACAAGCACGCTTTTTAAATCGTTTGTTCACTTTTACATGACAGCAATGGCATACGCCCATGCCACAATACGCCCCTGAAACACCTTGATGGTCATTCACCATCAACTCCTTATGCTCCGTTGCAAGCAAAACCGATAAAATAGTTTCCCCTTCGCTTACCGCAACCTTTTGATGATTAACGGTTATTTCAAATGACGGTGATGTGATGGGCGTAATGTCCTTTGTTCGCCTTAAACATTTCATAACTTGCCTCTGCTAAATAAATTATCTTGAATAAATTTTAATTTACTCTTCGATGCGCAGATTAATAACAATGAAAACAAAAAACAAACACATTAATTACGTAAAATTAACTTTATTGCGATTTGTTGATCTAGATCTTGATTTACTATTATTTATCACTGTTTACGCGGTATATTAACCAGCTGAAATGATGATATAAAATCCTAAGGACAACATAAAATATGGAAATTTCTAGCCACCAATTAAATTTACTGTGTGGTGCGCTTGCACAGTTACGTTTACAGGCTGATTTAATCTTAGCGCCCAAATACCCTACATTTGCAGGCAAACCATACCCACTTGGTCGATGTAAAGAAATTCGTGATGAAGTGTATTTGTTGTTAAAAGACCAGAATAGCTACAAAAAACATCCCGTTTTAAACCTCCTCAAAACACAGGGGCAAGCGTATCCAAACATAAAAAAAGTGTGGGGTTCACTGCGTGACGAGTATTTTCAAAATGCCATGATAATTGAGCAATGGTATATAGATGTGGCCAATGATACGGTCGATGCAAATAAGCCAAGAGTCGAAATGGTTCTGTCATCTCATGCTGGATTTGGCCCCATCACCAGCTTTACCCAATTTGCCAATATTGCCCGGCCATACTGGCAAGTAGATTTATATCGAAATGACGTTTGCCCTGCATTGGCTCCTTTTCTGCCTATCGTATGTGTCGGAAAGAATAACGTAAGTTGGCTTGCTGCTGCCAATGACGACATGCTCAATTTAGCAATGCAAAGCGAATTTAAAGCATCTGAAGATATTTTAAATAACCTGCCTCAGCTACCTATGAATATTCGTAACAAATGGCAAGCACTATTGACAAAACACGCTGCAACACAACTACTTACATCAGAAGGTCAAGCTGTGACTTTTTGTCAAAAATATAGGGCACAGTCATTACATTTAGATCTGTCATTTAGAGACAACGTTGTTATTGCATATAGCCAATTACCAAAAGGTGTTTAAGCTACCTCAAGTACCTTTTGCTGCACAGTACTAAACCAATATATAATACCAAGCGCTAATATCATGATAGGAATTGTCCACATATTTAGCGTTTGCCATCCCACGACAGCTTCTAGCCATCCCGCACCTAAAGATGATATTGCCACCATACTAAATACCAAAAATTCATTACTTGCTTGTGCCTTTGCTCGCTCACAAGGGTGATATGTCTCACTGACCATCTGTGTGGCAGAAATAAACATAAAGTTCCATCCTATTCCCAGTAAACACAAGGCAAACAGAAAATGTTCATGGCTCACACCTTGTAAATTAACTATACAACACAGCAAAATAATCAATGCACCCACCGCCATTATTTTGGCTTGACCAAATCGCTCAATTAACTTACCAGTGAAAAATGAAGGTACAAACATCCCCAATACGTGCCACTCGATAACCAATGCAGACTCCGCCAAATCAAACCCGTGGCGATGCATCGCCAACGGCGTAGCCGTCATCAATAAATTCATGATGGTATAACTCAACATGGCAATCACGACCGCAGTAATAAATTGTGGTTGAGCCACTATCTCTTTCAATGATCGTGCACTTGCGTTACTACTTGTTTTTGCCACCTCATTAAATGTCACGACTTGTAATAAACACAGAGCTAATAAATACAAGCCACTCAATGAGATAAAGACATTAGCATAATTTAGGCTCGGGAAGTTATTTGTCACCCATACGGCTAAATTGGGCCCCAGTATTGCGGCAATAACGCCACTGGCCATTATTGTAGATATTGCCGTTGCGGGATTATCGCTCGCTTCAATTGCTGCAAAACGATATAAGGTTGCAAATCCAATACCTACCCCGATTAACAACGTCGCCGCACAAAATAGTAAAAATGCACTTTGGCTCAATGCGACATAACCCAAAAATGTGCCAATAAGCCCAATGAAATTACCAAAGCTAAATCCCCAGCGACGGCCTATTTTCGCCATCAGCAACGATGCTGGAATCGTCGCGATTAATAACCCGAACATTTGTGTAGCAACAGGCAAAGTTGTTAATGCTGCTGACGGACTCAGAGCTTGCCCCACTAAAGCTGCAATAGTGACTAACAAAATATTACCCGTCGTAATTAACCCTTGGCACATAGCCAATAACAACACATTCTTATTCATTGCATTCTTTACCGTTGTTAAGCAAGTATTTTACCACCCCATACTGGGTGTTGACTGGCTATTTGGATCATTTGGTGATACACGGCAACGATTTAATGCTTCGAAACACTTATCTAGGCAGCTATTCTGCTGCGCACCCGGTATCGATGTATCATCACGGCAGTAATTCGCACAATTTGCATGTGCTTGCTCACAGCTAATCGTACCATTTGTGACCGATGTGCCAAATTGAGCACTACACCCTATTGCCGTTAATACAATAAATATCACTATGACACTTTGTTTTATCATGCTTGCTCCGCTCTTAGAAATACAGGTTCATTGGCTTTCATTGTCGCTTCTTCACTAAAGTAGTACCCTGCTACATTAAACGCTTTTAGTGCTTCTAAGCTCGTAATATTTTGTTCGATTATGTAGCGTGCCATCATGCCTCGTGCTTTCTTTGCATAAAAGCTAATCACTTTAAATTGGCCGTTTTTGCAATCTTTAAAAATAGGCGTAATAATTTCCGCGTTGAGCACTTTTTTATTGACGGCTTTAAAATATTCATTGGATGCTAAATTGACCAACTGAGAAGCTTGCTGCGCTGCCAATGTTGCATTTAAATTTTCAGCAATGGTCGTGCCCCAAAACTCATACAGGTTCTTCCCTCGGCTATTCTCTAATTTTGTGCCCATTTCTAAACGATACGGCTGCATTAAATCCAGTGGCCGCAATACTCCATATAAGCCAGACAATATACGGAGAGTGTTTTGCGCATAATTAAGCGCGTCATCACTCAAACTCGTCGCATCTAATCCGGTATAAACATCACCGTTAAATGCCAGTACAGCCTGTTTCGCATTATTTGCAGTAAATGGTTGCGACCATTCACTAAATCGCGCGGCATTTAACCCTGATAGCTTGTCGCTAATTTTCATTAAGCTGCCTATCTGCTGCGGCGACAAGGTTCGACATACTGCCATTAATTCTTCGCTATGATCGAGTAATTGCCCTTGTGTATGGCGTGAAATATGCGCAGGAGTATCGAAATCTAAATTTTTTGCAGGAGATATTACCGTGATCATGGCTAGCCTATTGACTTGAAAATTGTTTAGTGTCAATTTCAACACTATCCCCGCAGGACTTCAAGCTTTGAATAACCCTTGAATCTCTAAGGGATAGCCCTAAATTCGTGTAATGACCCGCTAGCTCCTTCTGGTTGCGCTTACCTTGGTCTGTATCTGTTTAGATACGGACAATTGACCTATTAAAGCTAATCACAGTATTGCAACATAGCGGAATTACACTTTTATATTTGCTGCAAATAGGAATGAGGACAGCTAATGACATCAGCACTAGATAGGCTTAAACAGTATTCATCCATTGTTGCCGACACCGGCGACATCGAAGCCATACGTAAGCATCAGCCTGAAGATGCAACGACCAACCCATCGCTATTACTCAAAGCAAGTGAAATGCCTGCATACCAAGCGTATTTACAAAAAGCATGGGACTTTGCTAAAAAAAACGAATCAGATGCTCGACAACAATTAGAGCTCGCTTGCGATTACTTCGCAGTATTGATTGGTAAAGAAATAGCCGAGATTGTGCCAGGCTATATATCTACCGAAGTGGATGCTCGCTTGTCTTTTGATACACAAGCCATGATCAATAAAGCCAACACCTTGTTAAGGCTGTATGAACAAGAGGGTGTGAGCAAAGATAAAATACTGATCAAGATTGCATCAACGTGGGAAGGTATTAAAGCCGCAGAACAACTTGAAAAAGAAGGTATTAAGTGTAATTTAACGTTATTATTTAGCCAAGCCCAAGCCCGTGCCTGTGCCGATGCAAATGTATTTTTAATCTCACCTTTCGTGGGTCGAATCTTAGATTGGCATGTGGCGAATGGTCTTGAGAAGCCTACCGATCCACTTAACGATCCTGGTGTACAATCTGTTTGTAGTATTTATGAATTCTATAAACGCCATGATTATAAAACCGTGGTTATGGGGGCTAGTTTCCGTAATACTGGCGAAATCATTGCACTTACCGGATGCGACAAGCTCACCATCAGCCCTGGACTACTTGAAGAACTTGGCAACCTAACCGATGCACAAGAATACTTGCTAGAAAACAATTACCCTGTGGAAGCTAAACCTGCGCCGCTAACTGAAGCCCAATTCCGCTGGTTGCATAACCAAGATGCCATGGCGACTGAAAAACTGGCTGAAGGCATTCGTTCATTCGCAGATGCCCAAGAAACACTTGAGACACGCTTTAAAGCGCTATAAACCACCCAGTTTATCTACCTCAAAAAAACGCTGCCTATGCAGCGTTTTTTTATTCTACCATTTTGACCTTCATCAAACTGTCACTTTATTTTAACCTAGATGACACATAGTTGTTTTATTTTTAGCCGTGTTGTGATATACCAAAGTTGCTTGTAGTGCAGGCATGCACACTGAGCTCGCGTTATTGAGGTTAATAATCAATTAGGAGATATTCATGGATAGCCTAGACGATATGATTGAACTACTAGAAGGTCCTGAAACAAAAAAACGTGCCTCTCAAAAAAGTAAAAAACGAAAGTGGCGTGAAATCGAAGCGCTGAAAGACAAACAGCGTCTTCGCAAAGAACTACAGGAATTAGACTACTTTGCAGACAACCTAGACTTAGACGACTTAGATTTGGTCTAAGTCCATAAAAAAGGCTCCGATGGAGCCTTTTTAAATACTAAAAACCTAAAAAATCAGCCTATCTAGCTTCTTCATACTTGCCAATCAATCACTTTTTTACCCATCTTTATCAACAATTGATTCGTTTTAGAAAAGTGGCTACACCCGAAAAAGCCTCGATGTGCAGACAAAGGGGATGGATGCGGCGCATGCAGTATATGATGACGGTCAGTATCAATTTTTTTGCCCTTTTTCTGGGCATGCGCACCCCATAATAAGAAAATTGTACCTTGGGTGTGTTCATCAAGGTGTGCGATAACTGCATCGGTGAAGCGCTCCCACCCTAGCTTTTTGTGAGAATGCGCAGCACCTTGCTCAACGGTTAATACGGTATTGAGTAACAATACCCCCTGCTCTGCCCAAGGTAATAAGTAACCGTGTTGGGGAATCGTAAAGCCATTAATATCTTGCGCGAGTTCTTTATACATATTCGCCAATGAAGGTGGCGGCTTTATACCTGGTAGAACTGAGAAGCATAAGCCATGTGCTTGATCCGGTCCATGGTAAGGGTCTTGCCCAAGAATAACGACTTTGACTTGCTCTAGTGCGGTGGCATTTAACGCCTCAAAAACATGCTGCTCCTGCGGATAAACAATCACACCTTCCGCACGACGCTGAGCCACATAGTCCAACGTCTCTTGCAAATAAGGTTGCGCCTGTTCATGTGCCAGTAACGCTTGCCAGCAATTCATTAATACCCCCTTCTTTTATAAAGTGTACAACCAAAGCTGATCACCTTATTTCACCTGTGCTTGATAAAAAGCCTTTGATGCCAAAATTTTATCACACATATCTGTCACCCCATCAAGCACACGCGTGCTATAACGGTGTAATAAGTCGGCATTCACCGTTATAAATTGGTCATACTTTACTGCGGGGAGCTCCGGCCACTTATGCCAATCCACCATTTCAACCTGCTTCTTGGTTTTTTCATCAGGAACAATGATCACTTGAGGGCTTACTTTTATCACATTCTCGATACTGATTTGTGGGTAATCAGTGGCATTATTTGCAAATGCATTCTCTACACCGCACACCATCAACAATTGGTGGATCCAAGTGTTTTTATTCACCGTCATCATAGGCTCAGGCCAAAGTTGATAAAACACTTTAAGAGAAGGTGTGTCTGCGTAACGCCCTTTTATCGCATTAAATTGCGCTGTAAAAGCACCTGCCGCCCCCTCTGCCTGCTGAACGTTTCCCGTCAACTGACCAAATAAACGCAGTTCGTCTGCGACCTTATTGATGTCTTTGGCTTCGCTATACACCACTTTAATGCCTAACTTTTCTACTTTCTCTAAATCAATTTTTTTACTGCCTGTTTGCCAAGCGATGACTAAGTCAGGTTTAAGCGCTAATAACTTTTCGAGTTGAATACCATTATAACCACCAATTCGAGGGATCTGGTTTGCTTGCGCAGGAAAGTCTGCGTAATCAACAGTCCCCACGATTAAATCACCCGCGCCTACCGTGAATAAGTTTTCAACAATATGAGGCGCTAAAGCGACGATACGCTTTGCCTCAGCAGCTTGGCTATTAAGGCTGATGAGTAATAACATCAAAAGTAACGAGCTGTAACGTTGCATTAAAAATCAAACCCTTTTTGCGCTTTTATGCCTGCTTCAAAGGCATGCTTTACGTTGCGAACTTCACTGACCGTATCAGCAAGATCTGTTAAACGCCGATGTGCCGCTCTGCCTGTGATTATCACTGACTGCATTTTAGGACGATTTTCAATTGCAGTAATGACCTCATCTAAATCAATATATTCGTAGGTCACCATATAAGTCAATTCGTCAAGTAAGACCAGATCTATACTGTCATCAGCTAACCAAGCTTTCGCTTGAATCCAGGTGTCTTGTGCTGCTTTCGTGTCGGTCACACGGTTTTGCGTTTCCCAAGTAAACCCTGTTTTCATCACCGAAAATGGCACCCCCGCTTTTTCCAGTAAGTTGCGCTCTCCACACTCCCACATACCTTTAATAAATTGTGCTACTGCCGCATTCATACCATGGCCAACACAACGGGCTACCGTACCAAACCCAGAAGTCGACTTGCCTTTACCATTGCCAGTAATCACTTGAAATATACCTTGCTCTGTTTGTGCAGCCGCCACTTTTGCATCAACACTTTCTTTTACTTTCTGCTGACGTTTCTGGTGCTTATCATGCCTTTCTTGTTGCGACTGTTGTGTATTCTCTTGCTTATTTGTACTCATAAAGCCCTCTATTGACCATATGTTATGGCGGTGATTTTTGGTATATCTAAATATTGTTCACATACATCAGCAAGGCGCTCTAGTTGTGCCTCGCGATGCGTATTGAGATCAAACATTGTATTTTGTAATTGGCCATTGCTCGCCCAGCCTAATATTGATTGGGCAGCGCAGGCACTATCGAACAAGCCATGTAAGTAAGTACCCGCCATCAGATTATCATCAGAAATAAAACCATCATGCTCGTAACCATTGGGATGATCTGTAAAAGATAAAAAAGGTTGACACATCGCAGGGCCAGTACTGTACCCACAATGGATTTCATAACCCGAAATACTCACCTTTTCGTCATCTAGATGACATTTTCCGCTGACTTGAGTCAACACTTTATCCGCGGTTAATACCGTTTTGAACTGTGCTAATCCTAACCCCTTAATTTCTGTTACTGTTGACTCTATCCCTAACGGATCACTGATGGACTCACCCAACATTTGCAACCCGCCGCACACCCCGAGCACTTTACCACCATAGCGTAAATGGCGCTTAATCTCCTGTGACCAAGTTTCTGACTGTAAAAAAGCCAAATCACTGATCACGTTCTTGCTACCTGGAAGAATGATCAGATCAACATTACCAATCTGTTGAGTATGACGTATATAGCGCAAATCCACATTGGGGTGTAGACGCAGCGCGTCAAAGTCAGTGTGATTACTAATATGAGGGAATAATAATACAGCAATAGTGAGCTGTTTATCTTCGACGACATTATCCATAGCAACCGCATCTTCGGCATCTAAATTTAATGCATGTAAATACGGCAATACCCCTAACACTGGTTTTCCTGTGCGCGCTTCTAACCAATCAAGGCCAGATTGCAACAAGCTGAGATCTCCGCGAAAGCGATTGATCACAAACCCTTTTACGAGGGCTTGCTCTTGCTCACTGAGTAACATTAGCGTGCCTACCAAATGTGCAAATACGCCCCCTTTATCGATATCTGCGATAATAATAACTGGGCAATGAACCTCAGTAGCAAACCCCATATTTGCAATATCATTTTCTCGTAAATTGATTTCTGCGGGGCTCCCTGCGCCTTCCACCATAATCATATCGAATGAGGTCATTAAGCGAGTATGCGATTGTAAAACAGCCTGCATAGCCACTTTTTTGTAATCATGATATTTCGTGGCTTCCATATTACTAATGGCTTTGCCGTGAATAATCACTTGTGCGCCAGTATCGCTGTTGGGCTTCAGTAAGATTGGATTAAAATCCGTATCAAGCGGAACTTTCGCTGCAACAGCTTGTAGAGCTTGTGCTCGACCGATTTCCCCACCGCATGGCGTCACTGCACTATTTAGTGCCATATTCTGCGGCTTAAAAGGTGCGACTTTACGATGTTTCCTAGCAAAAACACGACATAACCCCGCGACAAGGGTACTTTTACCAGCATCGGATGTGGTGCCTTGCACCATCAAAGTTTTCAATCGTTTTATCTCTATTTAATGCGTAAGGCACAGCCGGCCATAATAAATTCAACTCTATCCGCTAACTGTGCAATATCTTGGTGTAACCACCCAGACTGATCGACAAATACACGACTCAGCTCACCTAAGGGAACAATGCCATGTCCTACCTCGTTGCTCACTAAAATAATGCGCGCTTGGCTTTTCTCCAGCGCAGTTAAAAGCGCGGATTTTTGTTGCAAAAAAGCGTCTACCCCCTGTTCGCATAAACCATACGTTAACCAAAGTGTTAAGCAATCTACTAAAATACAGGTGTTCTTATCTGCATCCGTTATAACTTCAGGTAATGACCATGGTTCTTCAACCACTGACCAATCCTCAGACCTTGAAACGCGGTGGTGTTTAACCCGTTGCGCCATTTCTTCATCTTTTACTTGTGCCGTGGCAACATACACTAACTGGGATACCAAATTACTATGCAGCCATTGCTCTGCTTGGCGCTCGGCCAAACGGCTCTTTCCTGAACGAGCTCCGCCTAACATCAATACTATTTTTTCATTCATAACCATACCTGAACGCAAAAACCGTAAATAACCAATTCAGCGATTTGCTGTGCTGCACCGAGACAATCTCCGGTATAGCCTCTTAATTGACTTTTAAACCAGGTAATACACAGAAAACGAGTAAGCCATAACACACAGATCAACAACAAGCACTCGATAAAAGAAAACAACTGAGTTAACCACATCAACAATAAAAGGCTACCAGCGCTACAATATAAAACCTTTAGGCTTTGCCGAGATAAAGCTTTTGCAACCGGTTTAACCTTACTTTGTGCATCTTCTTGTACATAAGCTAACCTGCCAATAATACTGGTCGCCATTGCTCTGCTTAACGTATGAGCACAAATCAGTGCTGCGCTAACCCATAGCCAATGATCGGCCAACAACATAAGTAGTTCATATTTAGCTAATAACAGTAACACCAGCGATGTTGCACCGTAGGTACCTAAGCGACTATCTTTCATAATGGTCAGTTTTTGTGAGACAGACCAACCACCACCAAAACCATCCCATACATCCGCAAAGCCATCCTCATGGAAGGCCCCTGTTAATATTAACCCGCTCGCAAGCACGATGATAATCGCCATTGAATCAGGAAATAAAAACTGTAACCCACAATACAATAACGTCAATGCCGCACCAATAGCACCACCCACAATGGCAAAATAGCGACTCGCTTCGTTCAACGCATTATCAGCAATCGGCATCTCAATGTTTACCGGTATTCGCGTTAAAAAACTCACCGCTAATAACAATCCTTGCCTATTCACCTTGTACAACCTGAGTAACTTGCGCATCTTCAAAACTGGCCATGTCATTATATAAAGCCAGAGCACTTTGCATAATAGGTAAAGTGAGGGCGGCGCCGCTACCTTCACCTAAACGCAGACCTAAATTGAGTAACGGTTTTACATTTAAATACTCCAGCATTTTTGCATGAGCTTGCTCACCTGAGCAATGTGCAAAAATCATATATTGCTGAGCATTAGGTGATAGCGCAATCACAATCATGGCCGCAGCAGTGGCAATAAACCCATCGACCACAATGACAGCTTGCAACCGTGCTGCCTGCTGCATAGCGCCCACCATTTGACAGATTTCAAAGCCACCTAAACAACGTAAAATGTTACGCGCATTGGTGAGCTTCGATTCATGAAGCACCAGCGCCTGTGCCAGTAGCTGTTGCTTTTTAATAACAACTTCGCCGCTCACTCCAGTTCCTTTTCCTACCGTTTCTTCTGGAGACAATCCCGAAAGCGCGGAAAAAATAGCAGCCGCTGAGCTAGTATTGCCAATTCCCATCTCTCCAAATGCATATACATTTGCACCTTTTTGACTTTGTAATGTCAGTATTCGCGCGCCAAGGTTAAGACCTTGCTCAAGCTGTGCTTCACTCATTGCTTCATATTCATGGAATGCTTGAGTTATATTGCCCAATCGTTGAGAAATCACCCCTAAATCAGCTTCTGGTACATTCAAAATACCACAATCTACAACACTTAATTGCCAACCAAATTGGCGGCACAAAACGTTAATCGCCGCGCCACCGGCTGCAAAATTAGCCACCATTTGCCCCGTCACCTCACTCGGTGCTATCGATACGCCTTGTGAGGCAATACCATGATCCCCTGCAAATACGATTAACTGGGGTGCTATAACAACCCATTTTTTTGATAAAAACTCAGAATCTGATGTGTGTTGAGAAAAAATACTCACCAACTGAAAAGCAACACACTCTAACTGCCCTAATGCGCCGAGTGGTTTGGTTTTTAAATCAATCTTTTGTTTTATTTGTGCTGAAAATTTATTATCTAATGGCTTTACCATATGTTTATTCTCATTATGTATTTCACAACCCAACTAGGCTGACCGCTTTCGAAACATCAGCAGACCTAAGAAAAAGACACTGCCAATTGCTGAAGTGATCACGCCAATCGGTAACTCTTGATTTTCTAATGCGACCCGTGCAATAACGTCAACCCAAATCATTAACAACCCACCACTCAACGCTGTTGCGAACAGCCCTAAAGTTGTCGCTTGAGACACAAAAAAACGTACAATATGTGGGATCATCAATCCTACAAACCCGACGCCACCACACATTGCGACTAACACAGCCGTTAACAACGAACTCAACAGCAACATACCTAAACGTAGCTTTTCAACGCTCACACCTAGAGTCGTAGCACTTTCATCACCCAGTAAAAGGGCATTGATTGAACGGCGTAACAGCAGCATCACCAACATGCAAGCACAGACCACAAAAGAGGGTAACCATAGCCACTGCCAATCGGCTCTGCTAAAACTGCCTAAGTTCCAAAATAAAATAGCGCTGATCGCCTGAGGATCGCTCCAATACAATAATAAACTTGTAAACGCACTGAATAGGAAGGACAACGCAACCCCAGCCAATAACATCGCCTCTACTTGAGCAGAGCCTCGCCCTTTTGCAATCAACAACAAGAGCGTCATGGCCAACAAGCTACCGGCAAACGCTGCCCCTGAAAGCGCAAGACCAGCTTGAATGCCTGTCAGTGCGAACAGTAATACAACCCCAAAAGATGCGCCAGATGAAATACCAAAAAGATAAGGATCAGCCAAAGGGTTACGAGTCACCGTCTGTAAAATGAGTCCAGCCAATGCTAAGCCACTACCTGCAATAAATGCGAGAATAACGCGTGGCAAACGTAGCTCAACCACAATTTTTTGTGAGAAGTCATTTGCTTGATATTGCCACAGTGCATTAAAGACATGCTCCCCCGTAATATCAATTGCTCCCAACTTCAACGCCATAAAAAAACTGAATACACAACCAAAGAACAGTACACATATTGTAACGATACGCTTCATAATGCATATCCGTAATGATACCGAATATGTGGGACTTGCTCGATGCCTTCATAAGGGCATGAAACAGAACTTACCGATGCACATACGCCATAAACATCCGCCAACAATTGTGCATTGAACACGTCAAGTGGTTTTCCATGTGCAACTAAAGCACCTTCCTTTAAAACGAGTATTTCATCGCACAATGCACCAGCAAGATTTAAGTCATGAAAAGAAGCGAGTACTGTGATGTTGAGTGATTTAGCAAGCTCCATTATTTGAATTTGATACTTCACATCAAGGTGGCTCGTTGGCTCATCCATAATCAAAAACACAGGCTGCTGTACTATCGCTCGCGCAATTAATACCCGTTGCTTTTCACCACCGGAAAGATAAGAAAATGGCTGGCGAGTTTTATCACTGAGACCTACTTTATCGATAGCACTGGCTACAGCTAATTTATCTTGTAAACTCACAGCACTAAATAATGACTTGTGAGGTAATACCCCCATTGCCACTACATCAAAAACACTCAAATTAAATTGGTCTGGGATCTCTTGTAACACCACTGCGACTTGCCTTGCGTAGTCTTGTCTTGAGTAATGGCATAAAGGCTTGCCTAAAAAGACAATTTCTCCCGTCGTTGGGGTTGTATATCGATATAGGCTTCGTAACAACGAAGATTTTCCAGCTCCATTAGGGCCAATTAAGCCAACAAACTTGCCTGTATCAATCGAGAAGTTAATATCACTGAGTATCTGATTATCATCAATTTTCAGCGCAAGATCACGTACTTCAATAACTTTCGTTTGGCACTTTTTAGCGTCTTCCACAGTGCCCCTTTAGCATCAGTTAAGCTTTAACAAGCGATTGAATAAATCAGCAGTGTACGCGTTATATCAAGGTGAGCAATATAAAAGACAACCCATCATATCATTTGAAATATGGGTATTATGAAGCATATTGAACAACTCAGAGTACGCCCGCTCATGAGAAAGTTGTTGGTCTTGGTATCTGACTTTCGTACTCACAGTACTTTACAGTTGCGGGGACAGTTGAACATTTGCAGTTCATTCCCAAGAAATACCAACAAACAACCGTATTATGCTGTCTAGACGTCTAAAATACAACTTTAGGCCAAGCGACACCTTGTTCATCATAGTACACCTGCACTTTTATTACGCTAGCATACCCAACATCAAAAATACTAAGCTGTTTCACGCTATTACTAGGAAACTGCAGAATCATAGCCAACAACTGTTTAATAACACCTGCGTGGGTTATTACCAAGCTACACTCATCGTTTGGGATCGCTAGCTGTGATTGCCACCAAGTTTGAACTCGTAAATGAAAATTCGTCATAGACTCTGCATCTTGTGGCGTATGTGACCAAGGATCAGCCCAAAAATCACCGATGCTCGGTTTATCAGTATTGCACCATAACCACTCAAAAGGCTTGCCATCCCACAGGCCAAAGTCCATTTCTTGCAAATCATCAACTATCTCAACAGATAATTGCCTTTGTTCGCTAATTTTTGTCGCAAACTTACTGCATCTAACTAGTGGGGAGCTGAAGATTTGCGTTACTGCGGTAATACCTTTCATTACATCTTCTAGTTGCTGCCAACCGAGAGGACTGAGATTTATATCAGAACGGCCACATAATATACCTTGCTCGACGATTTCACCATGACGCAAAAAATACCATGTGCTCTGCATAACCCCTCCTCCCAAAATTCAGATACAAAAATGCGAGCCTATAGCTCGCATTAAAATTAGCAACAACCTGCTACTAACGTCATTTTATTAGCATATTATAAAATTTGGTTTTCTTTCCAAATTTGCTCTTTAGCTAAGCGCTTTTTGCGTCGATCACATGGATCATCGCAGTCACATGCTTTATCAATACCAACAGAACCAAGGCCACCACAACTACTTGCCATAGATTTCTTCTGAACAATCACACCGATTGCCATTGCCGTAACAATTAAAATCAGTAAACCAAATGTAAGTAAAAACAGCGACATTGCACAGGCCTCTTAAAATGCAAAAAAACAACTCAACTATTGAGCTGACGACGGTATAAAACACCCCTCATTATAACGCGGTTACTCCTTACTCACAAATAAGGTTTAAACTGTTCACTGGCATAAGTAACTAATCCAGTATCACTTTTGCTTATCAAATATACAGCCAAGTTATGTTTTTCTGCGTAAGCCTTAGCTCGTTCTGCTCCCATTACAGTGAGTGCGGTTGCCAATCCATCAGCGGTCATTGCTGAAGGATGCAGCACGGTTACAGATACCAATTCATGCTTCACTGGCATCCCTGTCGCTGGATCAATTAAATGTGTAAATGTCTCACCATCCATTTCATAAAAAATCCGATAATCTCCAGAGGTTGCAAGACCATTATTCCCAGGTTCAATAATTTTATGAATTTGTCGCTGTCCCATCGGCGCATCAGGTTGCTCAATGGCAATACGCCAAGGCTGGTTATCCGCTTTAGTGCCTGAAATTCTCAGCTCCCCACCAATTTCCACCATATAATTGCTCAAGCCTTGCTGCTCTAATAACATCGCGACTTTATCAATACCATACCCTTTCGCCGTTGCCGAAAACGACAACTCTAAACCATGTATTGTTTTGGTAAGGCCTTGCTCATTAAGCACGAGTTTTTCAACACCAATACGTGTACGCATCTCATCGAGTTGTTCCTGACTTGGTTTTTTTGTAGGTCGCTTATCAGGACCAAATCCCCATAAGTCAATGAGCGGTCCCATGGTGATATCGAGTGTTTTTGTGGATTGACCTAACCGAATAGATTCAGCTACAACCGCTCTAAAATCATCACTGATCGCCATAAATTTATTGGCTTCCAAGCCATTAAACTGATTAATTTCAGAGTTTTCAACCCAAGGAGACATCGATGCATTTACAGCAATGAGCGTGTCGTCTACTTGCTGCTGTAAAGCCCCCGCTTCAATTTCTTTTCCACTAGTAAACACTTTTATATTATACGTTGTACCCATAGTATTCCCGTGCAACGTAAGCGGTTCGACTGAGCGACTTGCTGAATTATCACAACCAGCTAAAAATAATCCCAACGATAATACAAATATCCCACTTATACTTTTCATTAAATTACAGCTCCCTAATAAACAAAAAGCCCTCAAGTCCGTGACTTGAGGGCTAACATATATTTCAACATATGCTGATAGAATTAAGTGTGCTAATTAGCCACCGAAGTCATCTAGTAAGATGTTTTCTTCTTCTACACCCAAATCTTTCAACAAGTTGATAACTGCTGCGTTCATCATTGGAGGACCACACATATAGTATTCACAATCTTCAGGCGCTTCATGATCACGTAAATAGTTTTCAAACAATACATTGTGAATGAAACCTGTGTAACCTTCCCAGTTATCTTCCGGTTGTGGATCAGACAATGCGGTGTGCCATACGAAGTTTTCATTATCAGCTGCTAAGCCATCAAAATCTTCTACGTAGAACATTTCACGTTTAGAACGAGCGCCATACCAGAAAGACATCTTACGCTTAGAGTTAAGACGTTTAAGTTGGTCAAAAATGTGTGAACGCATTGGCGCCATACCAGCACCACCACCAACAAATACCATTTCAGCATCCGTGTCTTTTGCAAAAAACTCACCGAATGGACCTGAAATAGTTACCTTATCACCCGCTTTTAATGACCAAATGTAAGATGACATCTTACCACAAGGCAGTGTTAGGTTATTTGGCGGCGGAGAAGCAATACGTACATTAAGCATGATGATACCCTCTTCTTCAGGGTAGTTAGCCATTGAGTATGCACGAATTGTTTCATCATCAACCTTAGACTCAAGGTTAAAGAAGCCAAAACGTTCCCAATCGCCACGATACTCATCAGGTACATCAAAGTCAGCATATTTAACATGATGAGCTGGGGCTTCAATTTGGATATAACCTCCAGCACGAAACGGTACAGACTCGCCATCAGGGATACCTAATTTAAGCTCCTTAATGAAAGTTGCTTTATTATCATTAGAGATAACTTCACATTCCCATTTCTTAACACCAAAAATTGACTCTTCTAACTCAATATCCATGTCTGTCTTCACATTCACTTGACATGCTAAACGACACCCTTCTCGCGCTTCACCTTTTGAAATATGGTCAAGTTCGGTAGGTAGGATATCGCCACCGCCGTTATGAATATGTACGCGACACTGGCCACATGAACCACCGCCACCACATGCAGATGATACGAAAATACCCGCGTCTGAAAGCGCGCCAAGTAGTTTAGTACCAGCTGATGTTTTGATGCCCTTTTCAGGATCACCATTAATATTAATTAATATATCACCGCTCGCTACTAGCTTAGATTTAGCCGCAATTATGACTAAAACAAGTAGTACAACGATAGCAATGAACATTCCTACGCCTAAATATACCTCAAGCATGATTTTTCCTCGCTACCTTACAGTGAAATACCAGAGAATGACATGAAGCCAAGACCCATCAAACCTACAGTAATAAAGGTAATACCTAAACCACGTAGACCATCTGGTACATCTGAATACTTCATTTTCTCACGAATACCAGCAAGCAATACGATTGCTAACGCCCAACCTACACCTGAACCAATACCAAACACCACTGATTCAGTGAAATTTAAGTTACGTTCAACCATAAAGGCTACCGCACCGAAAATTGCACAGTTTACAGTGATCAAAGGTAAGAATATGCCCAGAGCATTGTAAAGCGCAGGGAAAAACTTATCCAAAGCCATTTCTAGGATCTGTACAAGTGCTGCAATTACGCCGATGAACGTCAAAAACTTCAAGAAGCTTAAATCTGCTTCAGGAAAACCAAGCCATTCTAATGCACCTGGTGCTAATACTGCGCTATATACTAATTGGTTTACTGGAACAGCAACACCCAATACAAATACAACAGCAACACCTAAACCAAGTGAAGTGGTTACTTTCTTAGATACTGCTAAGAATGTACACATACCTAAGAAGAAAGATAATGCTAAGTTTTCAATGAAAACCGCTTTAACGAATAAACTAATATAATGTTCCATCTCTCTCCCCTTACGCCTTTGCTTCTACTTGGTCTTTCTTATAAGTACGCAGTACCCAAATGAAGAAACCAATAATGAAGAAAGAACTTGGCGGCAGGATCAGTAGACCCATAGGCTGGTACCAACCACCCTCAGAAACCAAAGGTAAAATCTCAGCACCAAACAATGTACCTGAACCACCTAACTCACGGATAAAGCCAACGGTAAGTAACACGACTGAATACCCTAAACCATTACCAATACCATCCAAAAATGACATAAGTGGTGGAGACTTCATTGCATATGCTTCTGCACGACCCATTACAATACAGTTTGTAATAATTAGGCCAACGAATACAGACAACTCTTTCGCTGTTGCATAAACAAACGCTTGTAATGTTTGATCAACAACGATAACCAAAGAAGCAATAATGGTCATTTGCACAATAATACGTACGCTTGAAGGAATATGGTTACGAATTATTGAGATAAACAGACTTGAGAATGCTGTCACTAGCGTCAAAGCTATTGACATTATTAACGCATTTTTAAGGCTTGAAGTTACAGCTAACGCAGAACAAATACCCAACACTTGCAGTGCAATTGGGTTGTTAGCGAATACTGGTCCAAACAAGACGTCTTTCATTTCTTTTGTATTAGCCATTAGTTCAATGCTCCATTACGTACATTCGCAAGGAATGGGCCAAAACCTTTGTTGCTTGTCCAAAAATCGACTGTGTTACCTACACCAACCGAAGTCAGTGTGGCACCAGATAAACCATCAACTTTATGCTTGTCAGTGCCAGCTGTACCTTTCACTAACGTAATTGGTAAAGACTTACCAGCCCAAGTTGCAGTCCATTTTGGATTTTCAATTTCACCACCAAGACCCGGCGTTTCATTGTGCTTATAAAACTTGATAGCTTTAACTGTTTCAGTATCTTTATCTAATGCGATAAAACCATACATAATACCCCACAAGCCATAGCCTTGAATGGGTAAAATAATAGTCGATACTTGGCCTCTTGCATCTTTAGATAAGTAAACAGGTGAATGCTTAGTCATACGTTGAATGCCGGCTTTATCGTCTGCTTTGTCTAATTTAATGCTGCGCTTTGCATCAAACTTTGTGCTTTCAAAGTCAAACGTTGTATGGTCTTGCTCGACATGGTCTTGCTCAACAAACTCACCCGTTTCCATATTGATAACACGTGCTTCGATGTTTTGACCAAACATTTCTTCAACATTGGTTACATCATTAAAACCAGCAGCGGCAAGAATATTACGCTGTACATCTTGCGCTTTGTTTGCTTTTTGTAATGGACGTAATTGTACTGAAGCTACCGATACAACAACCGCACATACCAAACATAAACCAACAACAACGCCTAACGTTTTACCTATAGATTCATTGTTACTAGACACGTGCTAATCTCCTCTTAACGTTTGACTGCACAACAAAGTGGTCAAATAGTGGCGCAAATAAATTAGCGAAAAGAATTGCTAACATCATGCCTTCTGGGTAAGCAGGGTTAACCACACGGACTAACACAACCATTACACCAATCAATGCACCGTATGCGAATTTACCTTTATTTGTGAAAGACGCAGAAACTGGGTCAGTCGCCATAAAGAACATACCGAATGCAAAACCACCTAATACTAAGTGCCAGTACCAAGGCATAGCAAATGCAGGATTTGTTGTTGAGCCAATTAAGTTAAGTAACAACGACATGATAACCATACCTAGGAAAACACCTAGAACAATACGCCATGACGCAATACGCACATAAATTAAGAATAAACCACCTAGCATCAGAGCCAGTGTCGATGTTTCACCCATAGAACCTTGGATGAAACCATAAAATGCATCCCACCAAAGAACCATATTGTTGAAATCAACAGCACCTTGTGCTACCTGGCCTAAGTAAGTTGCACCCGAGAATGAATCTACGGCTGTCCATACTGTGTCACCCGAGATATCAGCAGGGTAAGCAAAGAATAAAAATGCACGGCCAGCTAAAGCAGGGTTTAAGAAGTTACGACCTGTACCACCAAACACTTCTTTAGCAACAACAACACCGAAAGTAATACCTAACGCGGCTTGCCATAACGGAATGGTTGAAGGAAGAATAAGTGAAAATAATACTGATGTAACAAAAAAGCCTTCGTTTACTTCATGCTTACGAATAGAAGCAAACAAAACTTCCCAAAAACCACCCACTAAAAAGACGGTTCCGTAGATAGGTAAGTAGAAACATGCTCCGTAGAACATCTTCGCACCCCAACCTGCTTGTGCAGTTAACTCACCGCCTAGCGCTTGGAAAATTGCGACTTGCCATGTGTTGGCTATTTCAAAACCGTTACCAAGCGCTAATGCTGCTTGATGACCGATGTTAAACATACCAAAAAACATAGCTGGGAAAGTAGCCATCCACACTAAAATCATGATGCGTTTTAGGTCGATGTTATCACGCACATGCGTGCCGCCTTTGTTAACATAACCAGGCGTATAGAAAACAGTTGCTATCGCTTCATACAAAGCGTACCACTTTTCGTGTTTACCACCCGCTTCAAAGTGAGGTTCAATGTCTTCTAAAAATTTCTTTAAGGCCATTTTAACCTTCCTTCTCGATAGTATTCAGGCAATCACGAAGGATTGAACCGTACTCATACTTGCCAGGACACACAAAAGTACACAATGCTAAATCTTCTTCATCTAGCTCTAGCGCACCTAAGGTAATCGCACCATCTAAGTCACCTGAAATAAGGTCACGTAGCAAAGGTGTTGGTAAGATATCGAGTGGCATAACACGTTCATAGTTACCGATTGGCACCATGGCACGTTTAGAACCACCCGTAGACGTTGTCATTTTAAATAAACGACTCGGTGCAAAGTGAGAAATAAACATTCGAGTTACAGAAAACTTATTACTACCAGGGGCAATCCAACCAAATAGTTCTTTTTCGCGACCTTCAAGTAAAACAGATACTTGAACATGGTAGCGGCCTAAGAAAGCATGAGGTCCGGCTGCTGTTTTACCAGCTAACACAGAGCCAGAAATGACTCGGTTATCACCGTCTTCAAGCTCACCGGCAACTAGATCAGTTAGCGATGCTCCTAATTGAGTTTTCACTAAACGCGGGTTTTTCACACGAGGGCCAGCAAGGGCAACAACACGATCTGCATTTATCTCGCCAGTTAAAAATAACTGACCAAAGGCAATAACGTCTTGGTAGCCTAAATGCCATACCTGCTTGCTTGCAGAAACCGCGTCTAGATGATGAATATGAGTACCAACCAGTCCCGCAGGATGTAAACCACCAAACTCGTGCACTTCTACTTGAGAAAGCGACGAACTAGGTACTTGACTACCAGCTTGCTTACAAACGAATACTTTACCATCTGTTAAGCGAGATACCACAGCAAGACCCGCTTCAAATGCTTCCACATTTTCAGCGATGACCACAGCAGGATCAGCAGCTAACGGATTAGTATCCATTGCAGTTACAAACACAGAGCTAGGGTTAGCCTCTAATGCCGCAACTTTGCTAAAAGGACGAACACGAAGCGCTGGCCATTGACCAGACTCAACAAGCACCTCTTTGACTTTATCACGCTCAAGGTTGCTTAATTCAGCAGCCGAAAACTTGTCAAAAGTGATTTGCTCATTGCCTTGCACTTCAATCACGACGGATTGCAGTACACGCTTAGCACCACGGTTGATTTCTTTAACTACACCAGCAGCTGGTGCAGTAAACTTGACGCCAGGATTCTTTTTATCTACAAAAAGAACTTGGCCTTTTTTGACTTGGTCATCCACACGAACATGCATGGTTGGACGCATACCAATAAACTCTTCACCTAGCACAGCTACTCGTTTGACGGCAGAGCCATCATGAATAACTTGCTGAGGTGCGCCCTCTATGGGTAAGTCCAGACCTTTTTTTATGTTGATCATACGCACTTGCATTACATTAACGGAAAGAAATTGAAAAATCTTTAATTACCACGGCGCTTGTTGCCTCATATTCGTCAGGTATAAAAGAGCCACCTGTCCAAGTACTGAAACAAGCATCGTAGTCGTGTTCTCACATATTGCCGAGATTTTAACATTAATCCTACGGACTATGCGAGGAGAAATATTAAATTAATACGTCTTTACAATGGTTTTTATGTAGTTATGGGTCTTGTGATTATCTCAACATAGACCAAAGTCGAATTGATGAAAAATATAGAAGGGTTTTGTGCAAAAATAAAGCTAGATATTATTAAAAGTGTAGAATAAGTGAACTAGGCCTATAAAAAATAGCGCCTAGCCCTCATTAATCATGCCATTACAATAGGTGATTAATCGCTACGATTGAGTCAACTTCTTGATCATAATCAAGCGTTTCTATGCCAAAACCAAACAAACGCAGAAACTCATTATGATAACCAACATAGTCAGTTAATTCGTCAATTGTCTCTGTGGTAACTGAATCCCAAATGCCTTGGATCCGAGCTTGAACATCATCTTCCAGTTCTTTGTAATTTTGAAATAAGTGACCGCCGTCATCAAAACGTGGAGTTTCACCATACAAACTTTCACGGAATAAACCATTAATTTGCTCAATAGTACCTTCATAAGTACCATCCGCTTTCATCACTTTGAATAATGCAGAAATATAAAGCGGCATAATTGGAATAGCAGAACTGGCTTGTGTCACAACAGCATTTAAAGACGAAACATAGGCTTCACCGTTTATCGACGCCGTAGACGCTTTTATCGCTGCAGTTGCTCTGTCTAAATCTTCCTTCGCTTTGCCAATCGTTGCATGACCGTATATCGGCCACGTCAGCTCCTTACCAATGTAAGTATAAGCGGTTGTTTTAAAGTTCTCGGCGAGTACATCTGCCTCTTTAAGCGCATCGACCCATAGTTCCCAATCTTCACCACCCATTACCTTTACGGTATTCGCGATTTCTTCCTCGTTTGCCGCTTCAACAGTAATATCACCAATTGCACGTTGAGAGGTATTGAGGTTCTTCGTCGTAACATCTTTGCCGATTGGCTTTAATGTTGAAGAGAACACCTCCCCAGTTTTTGGATCTGTACGACGTGGTGATGCCAAACTATAAATAACAAGGTCGACTTTACCCATTTCAGCTTTTATTGCTGCAATCGTTTTTTGCTTAATTTCGTCAGAGAACGCGTCGCCATTAATGTTTTTTGACCATAAACCTGCATCATCCGCGGCCTGCTGAAAAGCAGCGGTATTATACCACCCGGCTGAAGCTGTTTTCCTCTCAGTACCTTCTTTCTCAAAGAAAATCCCCAAAGTTTTTGCACCAGCACCAAAAGCGGCTGTAATTCGAGACGCCAACCCATACCCTGTTGAAGCACCAATAACTAATACATTTTTAGGGCCATTTGCAATGGGACCTTGTGCTTTTACATAATCAATTTGCTCTTGAACATGAGCAGCACAACCAGCTGAATGTGCATTGGTACAAATAAAACCACGAATTTTCGGCTTAACGACCATGATAAATCCTATTTATTTTTCAAAAACTGCCATAGTTTAATGGCTGATCAGACAAATACAGGTCTGATCAGCTAGTTATCAAACTTCGAACCACCTAAACAACTTGGTGAATCAGGTGTTTGTCCATTCTTTTCGCTATACTCATCAGGGGTGTAAGCATGAATTGATAACGCATGAATATGATTAGCAAGTTCATCTTTTAGCACTTCATTGATAAAGCGGTGACGAGGCAACAAACGCTTGCCTAAAAACGTCTCACTGACAATCACCACCTTGAAGTGAGATTCCTCACCTCGGCTGTGCATATGACTTTCATTCACGACGTTTAGGTGCTTACAAACAATTGCGTCGGCTAATTTGCTGTGGATCTGCTGCTGCATGGACATGCTAAGCCCTTCATTTAAGTTGCGATTAGAGGCTACTATACGCTTTTGCTTGCTATTGACCAACTGTGCGAAAGGTTAAATTTATACGCCCGCTATTCACTTTCATTTGTTTAGGTAGAGCATGTTGGTAATGACTTTGGCTCTGTCCGTGCATTAATAAGCAGCTGCCATTGTCTAGCATCAGATTTTGTGTTTGTTTAGAATGCGAATTTCGAATTGTAAATTTTCGGGATGCGCCAAGTGAAATAGACACAATAAATGGTTGACACCCGAGTTCTTTTTCATCATCACTGTGCCACCCCATACTGTCATGACCATTTCTATACCAATTAACTAACAAGGCATTAAAGCTATATCCGTAATGCACCTGCAACCGTCGACGCATCGCCTTTAAAGGTTCTGGCCAATTTTCAACAACTAAAGGGTGATTAGAGTAGCTGTAATTAACCTGCTTATCAGCAATAAAGCACTGCAAACGCGGAATTTTATGATGCTTGCCAAAAATGTTGATTTCGGGTTGTTGCCAATTCAAGATCTCAGTCAAATACGTATAGAGGGACATTGCTTTAAAGTGACTCATTACTTGCTCAATATAGTCAAATCCATTCGGTAACAGCTGTTCAGGGTTTTGCAATGTCATGATACCATCTCTTTATTCTCTTTGACTGCTACTATTTATTGATATGACCACAGAAGCTTTTTTGGGTACTCACCCTCTGACATTACACCGTTTTCCTTTAGATCAAAAAAATCGCAGTCTACAAGCTTGGGATGCCGCTGATGAATACTTAATAGAGTATACCTTCGCCAATTATGAAACACCAAAGCATGCACTTATTTTCAACGATAGTTTCGGCGGATTGGCCGCAGCATTAATAGCACAGCATCCAACCATAAAAGTGACAACGGTGTCAGACTCTTTTGTAAGTCATCAAGCCTGCCAGTATAATTTAGCTGAAAATACGCTATCAAAGACGCACCTCTTCCAGCAAAATAGTTTGGCGCCATTACCTTCAGATTGTGACTTAATTCTAATGAAAGTTCCTAAAAATGCGGGATTTTTGCAACATCAGCTCGCACAGTTAAGTCATTTACCAGCCAATATCCCAGTCATTCTTGCTGGAAAAGTAAAAGAAATACACAGCTCAACATTAAAAAGCGTTGCACACTTTTTATCAGCACCCACAACCAGTTTGGCAGTAAAAAAATCACGGCTCATCTTTACACACACCACTTGCAAACCGGTCGATGATAAATTTCCTACAGATTGGCCATTAGAAAAAACCGACTTCACAATTTCTAATCACGCCAATGTGTTCTCTCGTGACTCGCTCGATATCGGAGCTCGATTTTTTGCTAACTATTTGCCTCAAGGTAAAAAACCAATTAAAGTCATCGACCTTGGCTGTGGAAATGGCGTAATTGGCTTACTTACTCTAGCAAAAATGCCCAACGCCAAACTCATTTTTGTTGATGAATCTGCGATGGCAGTAGCAAGTGCAAAACAAAATATTCAGCACAATTTACCTGAACAGATAGATAATTGTGAATTTCACCAAAATGACTGCCTAACCAACTTCACCCCAGGTTCAGTTGATTTGGTGTTATGTAACCCCCCATTTCATCAAGCTCAGGCGATCACTGATCACATTGCTTGGCAAATGTTTATACAAGCAAAACATACGCTAAAGCAAGGTGGTGAATTGCGTATTATCGGTAACCGACATCTGGATTATCAAGACAAGCTACATCGTTTATTTGGCAATTGTAAAATTATCGGCAACAACAAAAAATTTACCGTACTGAGTGCCACAAAAAGAGGTTAATTCATGCTAAAAACTTACTTTATATCCATTGGTGTTTTTATATTATCGGGATGTACAGCACAGCCTAAGTCTGTCATTTTGAATCCAACTTACTCAGCTCAGGCAGTCAGCCATTTCAATACGACCATAAACGCACGAGTCTCTGATCATCGAACAACCAATTTTGTCATTAAAGTGCTCAATCAAGAGCCAGCTGTTTATTTACCTGATGCCAGTTTACCAATAAAAATAGAACGTATATTTTTTGATGCTTTACGCAGTAATGGTGCAACGCTTGGTACCACAGAAAACAAAAAAGTAACTCTACAAATCAATACCTTTTATAGCAAGATTACTGAAAGCATTACCCAACATGAAAGTAACGCAACCGCTGATTTTCAGATCTTTGCATCACACAATGAACGTACTTTTGAAAAACGTTACACCGGCACATCACAATTGAAAGGGCCTTTAAAACACGAACAAGCAAAAGTGGAAGGCCAATTGAATAACTTGACGCAGAAAATAATCACTCGCATTGTATCGGATCAAGAACTTATCAATTTTTTACAAGGACAATAATATGAATCGAGTAATCATTGCTTGCGCCATTTTTATTTTTTCAAACCTATCTTTTGCTGCAAATAAGGAAGGCCGTTTTGTACAAAAAGACAACTTATTCCCTAGAGTTGAAATCACAACGAGCTTAGGGGTAATCACTCTTGAGTTAGATAGATCTAGAGCACCGATTACCGTGAATAACTTTCTCACCTATGTTGTTAATGGTGACTATAAAGGTTCTGTATTTCATCGTGTTGAACGTGATGAGGCCAATGAACAAGACTTTGTCATTCAAGGTGGTGGCTATGACAAAGAGTACGATGGCATGTTTGAACGCCCTCCTATATTCAATGAAAGTGGTAACGGCATGAAAAACGACATATACAGTGTCGCTATGGCATATCAAGATAGCAAGCCGCATTCTGGAACAAGACAATTCTTTTTTAATATGGATAACAATAAACACTTGAATCCGGGACGTGATTGGGGTTTCGCTGTATTTGGTAATGTGATTGAAGGGTACGAAACACTTGATAAAATAATGCAGGTAGAAACGGGGTTCAATGAGAAACTGGGCTATACATTTATTCCAAAGAAACCAGTTATTATATACGATGTGGCAATCCTAAAAGCAATAGAACTCTAATTTAAAAGAAGCATAAAACATGATCCTTAAAGCGAGTTTAAGTGACTACTTAAGTTATTATAAAGATCGGCGTTTGATTACTATTTTCATGCTAGGGATCAGCAGTGGCTTCCCTTGGGTTCTGATCGGTTCAGTCATGTCCGCATGGCTAAAAGACGAAGGTTTAAGCCGAAGTATGATCGGTCTATTTGGGATTGTATTTGGTGCGTACACCATTAACTTTCTATGGTCACCTTTACTCGATCGTGTCAAGCTGCCCTTTCTAACGACACTATTAGGTCAACGCCGAAGTTGGATTGCCTTATGCCAAGTCATTACCGCACTGGCCACCATTGCAATGTCATATATTATTATAAAAGATAACTTGTTCAGTGCCGCCCTATTGTGCTTTTTAATAGCAGCAGCATCTGCTACACATGACATCGCTATAGACGCATATAGAATTGACATATTACCTGAAAATGAGAGTGAAAAAGCCACCGCAGCTGCTGCAATGGCCACCTCTGGTTGGTGGACAGGATATGCTTTACTGGGCGCTATTCCATTTTTCCTTGCTGATTCTCCCTATTTTGATTGGCCAAAAATTTACTTACTGCTTGGCATTATTATGGGCTTATTAGTGTTGGTTACACTGTTTGCAAAAGAACCTAGCTCACAAAGAGATCATGTTCATAAACAGTTGGAATTGGCATATCAAGCAAGACTTGGCAACTCAAAAAGTGTATTTAGTCGAGTATTCGCTTGGTTTGCAGTGACATTGGTCGAGCCCTTTAGAAGCTTTTTTACCAAAAATGGCGTCAAAACAGCGCTCGCTTTATTGTTATTCATATTCTTATTTAAAATAGGTGAGTCATTCTTAGCGAGAATGTCCATCGTCTTTTATAAAGAGATTGGTTTCAGCAATACCCAAATTGGTCAATATTCAAAACTGGGGACGGGTGTCATTACCATTATTTTTGCATTTTTAGGCAGTATTTTTAATCATAAATACGGTATTGTAAAAGGGTTATTCATCAGTGGGATCGCAATGGCAGCATCCAACTTAATGTTCTCATGGATTGCCATAGCAGGCCCCCAAGAACATCTTTATGCGATGGCAGTTGTCATCGATGGTTTTACACAAGCTTGGTCATTAGTCGCAATGGTTGCATTCATTTCTATGCTATGTGACCGTGCATTTAGCGCAACACATTATGCCTTATTAGCATCGCTTGGGAGTTTAGGACGAACGGTGATGTCGAGTTATAGCGGCGTGGTCATTGATGATTGGTTGCATGGTAATTGGGCTATATTCTTTGTTATTACTGCATTAATGGTATTACCGTCACTATTATTACTTTATATAATACGTAATAAATTGTTTCAGATCGAAATGTCTTATCATGCATCAAAAAATAGGTAAGAATGAGAGAGTTGAGGTGCAGTTCCTTGCACCCTCTTACGCTATGTTAAATATTAGTCTTCTTCTTTAACTAAGTTCAACCCTTCATAAGGGTCAACTTCTAATGCTTCGCAGTAGCGTAAAAACTCTATCACATCAAGGCGACGTTCTTGGTTTTCAATTTTACCAATAAAAGAATGTGGCGTACCCAGAACTTGAGCTAAGCTACGCATTGTATGGCCTTTTTCGTGACGCTTCGATTTTAACCACTTCGTTAACTTACCGTTTTCTTCAGAAGAAACAGTTTTACCCATCATATTAAACATCTCCTACTCGATGATTTCTTTAATTAATACCAATATGAAATTTGCCCGTCTCACATCAGCGGTGTACTGTATACCATAGGCTTGATACGAAAATCTATCATTTGTTCCTATGTACCAAATTAGGTATAGACTATATTTCTGTTAACACCTAATTAAAATTTAACTTTTTACCGACTTTTTATCCAAGCGTTAACAGGCATTAACTTTAACAAATTTTTTATAAAATGCACCAGAAAATGAAATAATTTATTTTTACCTTTAAAACAATCACTTACAAAATCAGATTAAGGAATAAATTGATGATAGAGAATTATTTATGATTAGACTACTGTTTTTAATACCTATTTTATTATGTGCTGGTTGGTTTTGGTTTTTAAGAAGCAACCATATTCCTCTGAAAAAAGGAAGGCGAGGGTTTATCTACATACTAACATTTAGCACTTTTGTATTAGCATTCTTTGCATTAATGATCTACGTGACAAAAAAATAAAAAAGCCACGTATTAACGTGGCTTCTTCTCTAACTTAGAAAAGCTAAACACTAAAACTCGCACCGCAACCGCATGTTGTAGTTGCATTTGGGTTACTTACAAAAAAGCGTGCTCCCTCTAGGCCCTCTGTGTAATCCACTACACCATCAATTAAATATTGAATACTCATGGGATCAACAACCATAACCACACCATTTTTCTCAATTTCTAAATCACCTGGATTGGCTTTTTCATCAAAAGTAAATCCATATTGAAATCCAGAGCAACCGCCTCCTGTTACATAAACACGCAGTTTTAACTCGGGATTCTCTTCTTCTTCGATTAACTCTTTTACGCGATGTGCCGCAGCATCACTAAATTGAATTGGTAACTGTTCAGACATACTATTCGACCCTTGTACATTTTATAGCTGGATTATCTAATACCCGAGTATTTTAATCAAGTATAGTCATCGTACCTTAATTGATTAAAATTACACCATATCAAGGTAGGCTCAAAGGCAATGTCTAGCTTAAGTCTTAAGATGAATATTTATAGCAAGCATAATATATAAATTCCCCCTCAAAATTTGAGTTTGCCACTAAGACGAAGTGACATTTTTTTGATAGACTTAAGTCTTTAATATGACATGGAATTAAGATATGTCGCTGGATACATTACGGCGTAGGTTAGCCAAACCCAAAACATCTGTACAACTGTGTTTACTCGGCGTATGTGCTGGTTTAATTGCGGCTATTCTGATCATCTTATTTCGTCTGACCATCATATTCATACAGTCTACTTTCTTAGACTCCCCAGACCACTTCTCGCAACTCCCTGAATTTCAACGCGTTGCACTACCGGTGTTTGCTGCATTACTCATTGCTTTGTTTGCTAATTTGACTGGCTTTAGACATTACCGACTAGGTATTCCTTTCGTGATACACCGTATTAAACATCACTATGGGCAAATGCCAATTTGGAACACAGCAAATCAATTTTTTGGCGGTGCCGTCGCACTTATTAGTGGATTTTCTGTTGGTCGTGAAGGCCCTTCCGTTCATATGGGAGCCACTGGTGCAAGTATTTTAGCTGAACGACTGCATTTACCAATGAATGCATCTCGTACCCTTGCGGGGTGTGGTGTAGCAGCGGGTATTGCCGCATCATTTAATACGCCACTTGCTGCTGTAATTTTTGTCATGGAAGTCGTTTTAAGGGAATACAAAATACATATTTTCGTACCCATTATGCTCGCGGCTGTCACAGGCGCCTTAGCCACTCAGTTTGTATTTGGCGCCAGCTCTGAGTTGGCGCTTATCAACATCACGCCATTGAGCTTTTGGCATTATCCCTATTTAATTATATGTGGTGTAATACTTGGTGCAGTAGCCTTTAGTTTCAATCAAAACCTCATGCTCATTATAAAAACATTTAAACCTCTAAGCATGTTACCAAGGTTACTTTTAGCAGGGTTAATTGCTGGCCTTATTGGTTATATGGTCCCCCAAGCCATGGGCTCTGGGATGAGTGCAATTACCATTGCTGTTGATGCACCTGAGAGTATTCAGCTACTCACAACCATACTCATCGCCAAATTACTTGCAACATTATTTGCTATTGGGCTGGGCATACCAGGGGGATTAATCGGCCCTGTCATAGGGCTTGGCGTTGTCATGGGGACTTTGATGTCGTTTTTTGCACAATTTATTACTCCAGGCGTCGATGTCAGTGGCACATATGGCGTTTTAGGCATGGCTGGACTATTAGCTGCCACATTACACGCGCCATTGGCCGCTTTAACCGCGGTGATGGAGTTAACATCAAGCCATGAAATCATTGTACCAGCCATGCTGGTGATCTCCGCCGCCTATGTTACTGCACTACAAGTGTTTGGCAATCGCTCCATCTTTTTACAGCAGCTTGACTTCCAAGGCTTACCGTATCAAGTTTCACCTGCCAGTGAAGCACTACAAAAAGTCGGAATTATGGATGACATGGATGAGCACTTTAAATTACTCTACTCTGATGACAAAGATCAGATAAAAGAAACGCTTGGCGCAGTAAATAGCCAAACCCCTCTCATTGTATTTGATGAAGAAAATGGTTACCGGTTAGCTGAGTACGACCTCAATCTAATGAGCGACCAAAACATGAATATCTCTTACATTCCTCTGCAAGGGTTAAGCAGTCAAGCGACGTTATCAGATGCATTTGATGTCCTAAAAGACAAACGCAGTGGCGCTGTATACATTTATAACCAAAAAGACAATCGACAAATTATGGGGATATTACGATGGGATCATATCCGCCATATTTTAACCACTCGAAACAGCTTACTTTAAATTTGAGGGCACAATGAGCTTACTTTTGACTTATAAGGCACTACACCTTTTTTTCATGATCGCATGGTTTGCAGGTATTTTTTATCTACCGAGATTGTTTGTGTATCACGCTATGACACAAGAGAAGTCATGCAGCGCTATGCTCAAAATAATGGAACGTCGCCTCTTATTCTTTGTGACACCGTTCGCCATACTGACGCTCGTTTTTGGCGTACTCACCATTGTTGAATACGGACGAGAATGGTTTCGTCATAGCATGTGGTTACATTACAAATTGGTCTTTGTGATCGTGCTATACCTTTACCATGGTCTGTGCTTTAAGTTACTCGCAGACTTTAAACATGATAGAAATAAACGTAGCGATCGCTTTTATCGCTATTTTAACGAGTTCCCTGTGCTCATGTTACTTGCGATTGTATTACTCGCAGTACTCAAACCAAGCCTTTAATTATGTTACAATGGCGCGCCAAATAACCATGCGACTGCATGCCCGTTATCATGGTGGTTTGCTGTGCCGCAAGCCCGTTGTCAATCTGTGATTAGGAACCACCCCATGTTAAGTTTCCAAGGTGAAAACATTCTTTCCGTGAATCAATTGGATCGAGAAGCAATTGAACATATTTTTGCTGTCGCAAAACAAATGGAACCTTATGCCAAAAAGCATAAGCGAACGCGTGTTTTAGAGGGCGCTATATTAGCCAACCTATTCTTTGAGCCAAGTACTCGTACCCGAGTGAGCTTTGGTACTGCATTTAACTTACTCGGTGGCATTGTCCGAGAGACAACAGGCATGCAAAGCTCTGCATTGGCAAAGGGTGAGTCTTTATACGACACTGCTCGTGTGATATCTGCTTACGCCGATGCCGTTGCAATGCGTCACCCAGACGCTGGGTCAGTGTCAGAATTTGCAACAGGTTCAGACGTCCCCGTAATTAATGGTGGTGATGGCCCCAATGAGCACCCAACCCAAGCATTATTAGACTTACTAACTATCGATAGAGAGCTTGGACGTTTTGAGCGTGGTATTGATGGGATGCATATTGCGTTAGTGGGGGATTTAAAATACGGTCGTACCGTACATTCCTTATCAAAATTATTATGCCATTATAAAGATATCCGCTTTAGCATGGTTGCACCAGATGGATTGCAAATGCCCGATTACATTTTAGATAGTGTCAGTAATGCAGGTCATAAAATAGAAATCGTGTCAAAAATGGAAGGTAACTTAGCTGCTGATATCGTCTATCAAACGCGTATTCAAGAAGAACGCTTTCCTTCTCAAGAAGAAGCAAACAAATACCGCGGTGGCTTTAGGATCAGCCAGGCCATTTATAACGCGCACTGTAAACCTAACTCAGTATTAATGCATCCACTGCCGCGCGATAGCCGCAGTGATGCAAATGAGTTAGACAACGATCTCAATAATAACGACAACCTCGCTATATTCCGTCAAGTACAAAACGGTGTCTTGATCAGAATGGCGTTGTTTGCGTTAACGCTCGGTGTTGAAAACCAAATTACCAAGTATGAAGCCGATGTACCTTGGTTTAGCCGCAAGCGTAATAGTTAAATAATAGGAACTAAAAATGACCATTAGCCAAGATTTATTCTCCCGTGCACAAGCTTCTATTCCTGGCGGTGTAAATTCACCTGTGCGTGCATTTAATGGCGTAGGTGGTACGCCTTTATTTATTACCAAAGCCGAAGGCCCTTTTACATTTGATGCTGACGGTAATCGTTACATCGATTATGTTGGTTCATGGGGACCCATGATTTTGGGGCACAACCACCCTGAAATTAAACGCTCAGTACTGGAAGCAGTCGAAAACGGTTTAAGTTATGGTGCGCCGACTGAAACCGAAATACTCATGGCCGAAAAAGTGAAAGCGCTTGTACCATCAATTGAAAAAGTTCGTATGGTAAGTTCTGGTACCGAAGCTACCATGAGTGCGATCCGCCTTGCTAGAGGGTACACACAACGTGATAAAATCTTAAAGTTTGAAGGTTGCTATCATGGCCACGCAGATTCTTTACTTGTTAAGGCTGGCTCTGGCGCTTTGACAATGGGAGTACCTAATTCACCAGGTATACCTGAGGACTTTGCTAAACATACCCTCACGGTTTCTTTTAATGATTTAGAAGAAGTGAAAGCCATTTTTTCTGAATATAAAGATGAAATCGCGTGTATCATTGTGGAGCCTGTCGCAGGTAATATGAACTGCATTCCACCACAAGCTGGCTTTTTAGAAGGCTTACGTGAGGTATGTGATACCCACGGTACGGTATTAATTTTTGATGAAGTTATGACCGGATTCCGTGTCGCACTCGGGGGTGCGCAAGCATATTACAACATCCAGCCTGATTTAACTTGCCTAGGAAAAGTGATTGGTGGCGGTATGCCAGTAGGTGCTTTTGGTGGTAAACAGGTAATTATGGATTATATTGCCCCAGTCGGCCCCGTGTATCAAGCCGGTACGTTGTCTGGTAACCCTATCGCGATGGCTGCGGGTCTAAAAGCGCTGGAGCTATTATCTGTAGATGGCTTGCATGACGAGCTAGAAGCGAAAAGTAAAGCGTTATGCGAGGGTTTTCAGCAAGCTGCTGATGCCGCTGGTATTCCACTCACAACAAACTTTGCAGGTGGTATGTATGGCTTTTTCTTTACCGAGGCACAAACTGTCACGAGCTACCAACAGGCGACACAGTGTGATCTAGAGCGTTTTAAGCAGTTCTTTCATCTAATGCTTGAAGAAGGCGTGTATTTAGCACCTTCAGCATTTGAAGCTGGCTTTGTAAGTACAATGCATTCAGATGAAGATATTAAAAATACCATTTCAGCAGCTGAACGCGTATTTGCAAAACTCTAACTGTGCATGACTTAAAGTCGTAATAAATCACTAAATTAAAGCCCATTAGGGCTTTTTTTATGTCTACTTACTTTATTTTGAACTAATATAAACATTTACACGGTCTACTATTCTCGAATATTTTTAACATTCAAAAGTGAACAATATGCAAGGATTAAGAACGCTCAGCGCGCCTGCAACACAATTTATGGCGCAATTAAAATATAAAACAAAAATTAGCTTAGTTTTCGGTATTTTGCTGGTTCCATTGAGTTTAAGCCTATTCTTTTTGACAAATATATTGTCAGACTCAATTCGGGTCAGTAAAGAACAACAACATGGTTTAAGCATTTACCCCAAATTGCTCTCAAATATAATGCAAGAGCGTACTGAAAATAACCGACGCGTTGCCACTGAGGCTGGGTTTAAAATTGCAGCTCAAGAAAATTCATCGGTTTTAGAGCTCGTATCAATCCAGTCAAAATTGGCAATTGATGATAATTTAACTCGCTCGTATATAAATAGAACTTTAGTTGAATCAACGCCTCGATTACTGTCACAAATTAATGCGGTAGCAGAGCAAGCAAACAAAGTCATCAGCGCAGGACGATTCACTCCTGATAGTTTTATTGCACTATCTAATCTCAATAAAGGGCTCCCCACCTTTAATGAACAATTACAAAGTAAATTACAAGTTGCACTGCGAGCAATGCCAAGCACAAGAACAATATTACAACGACATATTGATGCTCTTGAGAAAAGCTTAGATGAATATAAAGCCGCTGTGACAGATAAACTCCTAGAACCAGATGATTTACAATTATCTCAAAATCAGTTTAGGCGCTTTCATCAAACCGTTCTTGATGATGTCAGCTCACTCGTTAACTCAGCAACACCTCAGTTAAAAGAATTACTCACGCACAAGCTCGATCAACAGCGAATGATACGAAACACCGTTGCTGTTGCTGCGCTAGTTAGCTTATTAATGGCTGTTTACTTAATGCTTGGTTTTTATTTTGCTGTTTCCGATAGCATTTCTAATTTTTCCCACACAGCAGCCAGAGCAGCCAATGGTGATTTAAGCGCGAAAGCAACAGCTCATGGTAAAGATGAAATGTCTATCATCGTAGAACAATACAATAAAGTGATTGATGCGTTTGTACATATACTAGAAGATGTTAATACTACCAGCAGTGATTTACATACAGCCACAAACCAGCTAAGCCAAATCAGTCAAGATACCCGTGATGATGTGGGCCAACAGCAAAATAAGATCCAAACAATTCACGGAGCACTAAGTGAAATGGCGCACTCTGCTGATTCTGTTGAAACATCGGCACTACATGCAACCGAATTAGCCTCAACCGCAGCCCAACATGTCAAACAAGGGACAAAGAATACGACTGAATTGGCGCAACATATGACTGAACTACAACAAGAATTTGAAGAAAGTCGCGGAGCACTCGATAAGCTCGCACAAGATAGTCAAAACATTAGTAAAGTCAGCGCTGCAATTAGCGAAATAGCTGAGCAAACAAATTTACTGGCATTGAATGCAGCCATTGAAGCAGCACGAGCAGGTGAACAAGGCCGTGGATTTGCAGTTGTCGCTGATGAGGTACGTACACTTGCCAAGCGAACACAACAACAAACTGAAGAGATCCACAGCATTATTAGCTCCCTACAAAGTGCTTCTAACGACACGCAAAGTAAAATGCGCAACAGTGTTGAAAAAATGGAACTTGGTGTGAGCGCTGCTAACCAAACTAATCAAGTCTTGCAAGCTGCTGAGCAGAGCATGATAGATATAGATAAACAAGGTCATTTAATTTCTGATCTAGTTAAACAACAATCCAACGCGACCCAACAAGCGCTTGCTGATTCTAGTGAAATTAGTAGCTTAGCGGAACATACACTTACTTCTGCAGAAGCAACACAAGATGGCGCACACAAATTATCGACCATGGCAACTCACTTACAAAGTGCTATGAGCCAATTTAAAACATAAGCACATTTATTTAGCCCAACAGAGCTAACACTTAGGTCTTGGCTCAAATTCACTCACTCGCACCGGTAACTGAATGACTTTCCCACAACTTGGCGGTGCTTGTTTCCCTGTCTGTTCATTGACAAAAGCCCAACGTATATCACTTGGTCGATTGTCAGCAATGGCTTGTGGGTTAAGCGGTTTTAAATAACGTATATACAATTCAAGTGCACCACTGGCTCCCGTTAAACCTGTTGGTCGGTTATCATCTCGGCCTAACCACGTCACTGTCACTGTATTATGGTCAAATCCGGCAAACCAACTGTCTCGCAAGTCATTGCTTGTACCTGTTTTCCCTGCAAGTTGAATGGAAGGGAAATGCGCGTTGAGGCGTCGAGCAGTGCCATCTTTTGTCACTCTCTTCAGACCATACTTCGTCATATAACTAGCATCATCAGAAAAACGTTTCTCGGCATCTACTTGATGTTCATAAATTACTTTACCTAATGCATTCGTCATCGCCGAGATACTGGTTAACTTGCTATATTCGCCATTACGGGCAAGCGTGCTATATATTTGTGCTACATCAAAGCTTGATAACTCTAGGGCACCCAATAGCAAAGATGGATACCGGCTAACATGACCTTCAAAGCCGAGTTTTGTAAGTGAGTTCGCCACATTATGAACGCCAATATCAAGTCCTAAATTAACAACGGGGATATTGATACTACGACTAAATGCTCTAAACAGCGGCATACTACCACGAAATTTATGATCGAAATTCTCAGGTGTCCACGTATCCCCGGCTTCATCTGTGACTTGTAATGGCGCATCCTCTAATAAGGTACCTAAATTGTACTGGGGTTGTTCTAATGCAGTTAAGTAGACAGCAGGCTTCACCAGCGAACCAATATTTCGTTTAGTGTCTAAAACCCGATTAAAGCCACTAAAACGCACGTCTCGACCCGCAGCAAGAGCTGATACACCGCCCTTCTCTACATTAACTGCCACCATAGCCGTTTCAAGTTGCTTTGTTTTAAAACGTCGCTCTAAATAAGGCAAACCTTCACGAATAGCATCTTCCATTGCGGTTTGTTTTTGTAGATCAAAATAAGTAAAGATCCGCACTCCAGCATGAATAATTTCTTGGTTTGGAAGTAACCTTTTGAGCTCTCGGTCCACTAACTCTAAATAACCTGGGTAGCTTTTGTGCAAACTATTTTTTAACGATTGAATTTTTATTGGCCTGGCGAGTGCCGCTCGAAATTCATTTGTCGTGATATGGCCTGATTCAACCAGTAAACGCAGCACTAAATCTCTACGTTCTCGAACCCTTTCAGGGTAACGTCTTGGATTATAATATGAAGGTCCTTTCACCATCGCAATTAATAAGGCTATTTGATCAAACTCAAGTTCATCTACTGGTTTAGCAAAGTAAAACTCCGCCGCCAACCCCATACCATGAACGCCTTGGTTATATGCTTGACCTAAATATACTTCATTTAAATACGCCTCTAAAATTTCATCTTTGCTGTAGCGATAATCTAAGATCAGCGCAATAAAAGCCTCATTGATTTTGCGGACTATTGAGCGCTCTCGAGTTAAGTAAAAATTTTTAGCTAACTGCTGCGTTAACGTACTGCCCCCTTGTACCGTCCGGCCAACTTTAATATTGGTATAAAATGCCCGCATAATAGACCACAATGACACACCGTGATGCTCATAAAAGTCTCTGTCTTCGACTACAAGTAATGCTTGCTTCAATATATTTGGGAACTTATCTAAAGGAACAAATTCTCGATCTTGATTACTTTCATTACCAATGCGTGCTATTTGAACAGGCTCTAATCTGGCCGATTTCACTCTACGACCATCTTGACCAACAATACTCGCAAGCTTTTTACCTGCAAAGTTTAAAGTAAATATTTGTGCTTGCTCAGCACCATCATGAAAGTTAAACGTTCGTCGATGTACTTTAATCGTGCGGCCTTGTTGCACATACTGCCCAGTTCGATTGAGTCGATTAACATGCGAATAGTTAAGCCGCTTTAACTCCCATAAAACTTCGTCTTCTGATAAGTATTGGTCGGGATAAAACGTCATTGAACGTGCATAAACCTGCACCGGCAATTGCCATTTGTTCCCCTCGAACTGACGTGTAATCTTGGCATCTAAATACACGACATAAAACGCAACCATCACAATACACGCCAAACTGCCTTTCCAAAATAGATTCCAGATAGTTTTCAGAATGCGCTGTTTAATACGCTGTAATGTTGAGTGTTTAGAGGGCATTTTTGCCGCTTTTTTTCGAGGCTTTGCTTTTGTCGTTTTTACGTTTCTTTTACTGGGTGATTTAACTGTTTTATCAGTGTTTTTTTTAGAACCCGCGCTTTTTTCTGCCATGCCTACCGTACTAAAGGGAGCGTTAAATAGTGGATAAGCCTAGAGTACCTCAGATTAACCTGACCTGAAAGACACTGCGGGCCTAAAAGGCCCGTTATCTTGAGATATCGTGATGCAAGTTACTGTGAGCGAACACTCACAAACTCTGGATAGGCGTCAATACCACAGTCATGCTGATCCATTCCATTGATTTCTTCTTCCTCTCCAACACGAATTCCTATCGTGCTCTTTAGTAAAGCCCATACTAAATACGACACAATAAATACAAACCCTAAAATACTTATTAAGCCAATAAACTGAATTCCAAATGTCGCATCTGAATTAGAAAGAGGAACTAACATAATACCTAACATGCCACACGTACCATGAACTGATATTGCACCAACAGGGTCGTCTACTTTTGCCTTATCTAAAAACACGATACTGAATACCACTAATGAACCACCCAATGCGCCTAACAGACAAGCCAATAAAGGGGTCGGCGATGCTGGCTCGGCGGTAATAACAACCAAACCTGCCAAGGCACCATTTAACACCATCGTTAGGTCCGCTTTTCGCCATAATGCCTTACACACTAGAAGTGCTGCAATCGCGCCAGTTGCAGCAGCTGCATTTGTATTAAGCAAAATTTGGCTGACCGCAATCGCATTACTTTTATCTGCGATGAATAACTGTGAGCCACCATTAAAACCAAACCAACCCATCCATAAAATAAAGGTACCCAATGTTGCTAGTGGCATATTTGAACCCGGTATAGGGTAAATCTCACCGTTTTTACCATATTTACCTTTTCTTGCGCCTAACAATAATACACCCGCTAATGCAGCTGCTGCTCCGGCTCCATGAACAATAGCCGAGCCAGCAAAGTCTACGAACCCTAAGTTAAATAAAAACCCTCCCCCCCAAGTCCAATAGCCTTCAACAGGATAGATAAAGCCTGTCAGCACCACCGTAAATGCAAGAAATGCCCATAGTTTCATACGTTCAGCAACAGCACCCGATACGATAGACATCGCGGTCGCAACAAACACCACCTGAAAAAAGAAGTCGGCCTCTAAAGCATGGTCTGCTTCAGCGCTCGCAGCACCAATTAAAGCGCCAAAGCTAGGCACTACCCCACCCTCCGTGTTACCGACATACATAATATTGTACCCAACCAGTAAAAACATGGTGCATGCTATGGCATATAATGCAATATTCTTGGTCAAGATCTCTGTGGTGTTCTTAGAGCGGACTAAGCCAGCTTCGAGCATGGCAAAGCCAGCAGCCATCCACATCACCAGTACCCCTGAAATTAAAAAGTAAAATGTATTTAGCGAAAATTTAAGTTCTATAATTGCGTTTTCCATAGTTTGGTCCTCAAATAGCTTCTTCGTCTAATTCACCAGTACGGATCCGCACAATCTGATCTAGTTCGTATACAAATATTTTTCCATCACCTATTTTTCCTGTATGAGCAGCCCGTGTAAGTACATCAACAACACGTTGTGTATTTTCGCTGTGTGTTGCAATCTCTAGTTTAATTTTAGGAATAAAATCAACCTGGTATTCAGCACCTCGATAGAGCTCAGTATGTCCTCGCTGTCGGCCAAAGCCTTTTACATCAATGACAGTCATCCCTTCTACCCCCAGATCTGCCAGCGCTTCTCGTACTTCATCCAACTTAAATGGTTTTATTATTGCACTTATCATTTTCATTGTTAGTCCCCTTAGGACAGGCTTATCCTGTAGTGACAACAATCCAACCTTCATGCCAGTAATTTTTTGTTTTTTATTTCATTAAGTTAACTATCGAGGGAATATGAATTGCATAAAAAATGCACCAATAAGGTGCATTATTAAGATAGCTGGGCTGAACTGGTGCGTACAGATTAACTGTTCACTACAACACAATTACGCTGCTGGGCCTTAGCTTGATACAACGCTTTATCCGCAGCACGCATGATTTGGCTTAATGAGCCATAATTACAAAAAGCCAAACCTATACTGACAGTACAAAATAGGGTTTCATCATTAATGTCAAACTCTGTTTTTGCCAACCTATGACGAAAATCATTCATCGCTTGCTCTGCAACTTGCATATTATTCCCAGGTAAAACAACAGCAAACTCCTCGCCACCAATTCGCGCCACCGTACAATGGTTAAATGCACTTTTTAATAAGTCTGCAACTTGAGTTAAAACTGAATCTCCGCCCTCATGACCATATTTATCATTAATGCTTTTAAATAAGTCTAAATCAAGTAACGCTAAAATATATTGCTCAGGTTTAGATTTAAATAACTTTTCCGCTTGTTGACAAAAGAACCGACGGTTATAAAGCCCTGTTAAATAATCACGGTGTGCATATTCTTTTATCTCAGCAATTAAATTTAGCTGCTCCATTGTTTGCATAATGCGGCAATGAAACTCTTCATTCATAAAAGGTTTTGCTAAGAAATCATTAGCACCAAATTTAATAAATTTAGCCGAGAGACCATGACTGCCCGCACCTGATAAACCGATTATGGCCAATTCATCACGTCCACGACTATTACGAATAGCTTTCACTAATTCAAAACCATCCATCGTTGGCATCGCATAATCCGTAAGCAGTAACTTAATGTTATAGTCTTCTTTAAGCATATGCAAAGCTTGCTCACCATCTTGTGCTTCGAGTACAGTAAACAGTTGCTTTTCCAGCATCTGCCTCATAACTGCCCGGCTGATCATTGAATCATCTGCGACCAGCGCCTTGCATCCTTGATTACGTAACAAGCGCGAAACCAGTTTAACGGCGTAAAGGTATGAGTCTCGGTTATCTTTGATTACATAATCAACCACACCCAGCTCTAGCATTTGTTGGCGACTATATTCGTCAATTTTAGAAGTTAAAACCACGGTAGGTACATTTTGTCTTAATGTCAGTTGAACAACCTCTCCATCCATCGCATCTGGTAATGTGAGATCCACTAACGCCAATGTATATTGATGTTGGTTTAAATATTCTTGGCTTTCTTTTAAAGACCAAGCAAAATCTATCTCAACCTCTAAATATAGGCTGGCCAAATGACGCAGAACTTGCTGCACCACTTTACTGTCTTCAACAATTAACACTCTTTGCATGGGAATGAGGCTCTATTACTACTAAGAGAAACTTAACGGATCAAGAATTTAAGAAAATAAATACTTTAATACGACATAATTAAGTCGTAAATATACGCGATTTTTGTTACAAAAAAAACCACAAATACGTTACAAACTACAATCAATTGAGCATTTTTAACTAGTCTTATTTTATTACTTACAACAATCTCATTGAGCACACCATTAAACTCAAATCCTTTGCAATAATGGCCCAAACCTTATTTAATAGATCAATTGTGAAAAGTAGGACTGATATGAAACTCATTAAAGCATTGGTGCTTATCGTCACCTTTATTAGCACAGTGGCATCAGCCACTGAAAATAGCAGAGCTATTGATGTTGATAGCCATATTATTACTAAACATAAAGCGACTATTAATAATCAAAAAATAAATTATACGGTTAATACTGGCACCCAGCCAGTGTGGAATACGCTAGGTCATCCCATTGCAACATTACATTATACCTACTATAAAAAAGACAAAGTAAAAGATGACAGTAAACGCCCGCTATTAATTTCATTCAACGGCGGGCCGGGCTCTGCATCTGTTTGGATGCACATAGCTTATACAGGGCCAAGAGTTCTAAAAATAGATAATGAAGGGTACCCAGTGCAGCCATATGGCTTACAAGACAACCCTTTTTCAGTGCTGGATGTTGCAGATATTGTGTTCGTAAATCCAGTCAACACCGGATACTCTCGCGTACTACCCAATAAAGATGGCACAATGCCCAGCAAAGCGGACCAGAAAAAATGGTTTTTTGGGGTCAATGCTGACATTAAATACCTCAGTGAATGGTTGAACACCTTTGTCACTCGTCATAATCGTTTTCGCTCACCTAAATTTCTCATTGGTGAAAGCTATGGCACAACCCGTGTTTCTGGGTTAGCTCATGCATTACAAAATCAACAATGGATGTATATTAATGGAGTCGTTTTAGTATCACCAACTGACATTGGCATCAAACGCGAAGGTCCCATGAAAGCCGCTAACCGCCTGCCGTATTTTGCCGCAGCCGCGTGGTATCACAAAGCATTGGAGCCCAGCTTACAAAATAAAGATTTATTAGAAGTATTAGCTGAGGTAGAGACTTATACTATTGATCAATATTTACCAGCTTTGGCCAAAGGCGCTTTTATTAGTACCAAAGAGAAAGCAAGCACCATTGCACAAGTAGCCAAATACAGTGGCCTATCTGAAAAGTTCGTAGCACAAAATAACCTAGACATCCCCACTGACGCTTTTTGGAAAGAGTTATTAAGAAGCAAAGGATTTACCCTAGGCCGATTAGATTCGCGCTATTTAGGTATTGATAAACGAGATGCTGGCGACAGTCCAGACTATTGGCCAGAGCTGACATCGTGGTTGCATTCATTTACACCAGCCATTAATTATTACTTAAGAGAAGAGCTCAATTATAAAACTGATGTTAAATATAATATGTTTGGAGATGTCTCCCCTTGGGATCGCAGTAATAATGAAACAGGTGAACAACTTAGATTGGCTATGGCTCAAAACCCTTACTTGAATGTGATGATTCAAGCTGGCTATTATGATGGCGCTACTAATTATTTTGATGCTAAATACACTCTTTGGCAGCTAGACCCCAGTGGAAAAATGCGGGATAGATTAAGTTTTAAAGGGTATCGTTCAGGGCATATGATGTACTTACGCCGTGCCGACCTTAAAAAATCAAATCAAGAATTGCGCGAGTTTATTCAATCTTCATTACCTAATCCTGATGAAGCTGCAAAATATTGATATATAAAAGTGTGAAGATGTTAGCTAATGCATTTTCGCACTGGCTCCGATAAATAACGAACTGAAAGTTGGCCCTCCCTCCTGTGCTTTGATAATATTGCTTTTTTATAACATCTTTAGGGGCGTAAAGATGCAAGGTACCTTGAGTAAGTTAAAAGCACAACTCACTGATCCTATTCAGTATCAATTACCTGTTGGTGATGCACTAATAGATCTTAACCCGTTTATCGGCAAGCATATTACATTAACCCACACAGGCAATATATTTTGTAGCAACTGCGGTAAAAAAACCAAAAAGAGCTATTCTCAGGGGCATTGCTTTGTATGTATGAAAAAGCTCGCAAGTTGTGACATGTGTATCATGAAGCCTGAAACTTGTCATTATGATCAGGGAACCTGCCGAGAGCCTGAGTGGGGCGAAAACAATTGTTTCACTCCTCACTATGTATATTTGGCCAACACATCAGGTTTAAAAGTGGGTATTACTCGACACACCCAGATCCCTACCCGCTGGATAGATCAAGGCGCAACACAAGCTCTCCCTATTTTTAAAGTACAAACCCGATTACAGTCAGGACTGGTAGAAGTTGCACTTGCAGAGTTCATTGCGGACAAAACAAATTGGCGCAACATGCTCAAAGGCATTAGTGTTGATGCCGATCTCAAAGCTGCAGCGGAACAGTTAATTCCACAAATCCAGAAAAAACTCAGTGAACTTGCCGAGTTGTTTGGTGCAACCGCCATTGAATTACTCGACGAAGAGGTCGTAGACCTCTCATTTCCTGTTGACGTATACCCAAAAAAAGTGAGCTCATTCAACTTTGACAAAAACCCCGAGGTCAGTGGGACATTACAAGGGATCAAGGGACAGTACTTAATCTTTGACACTGGGGTGATCAATATTCGAAAGTTCACCTCTTATGAAGTCAACTTTGCGCAATTATAAAAATTAATCCAATTAGTCGCAGCCAGAGGCTTACAAAATAAGAAACCTTGTAGTGTATGACAACCCAGTTTTTGTAGAAATTGACGTTGCTCTGGCTTTTCTACTCCTTCTGCAACAACGTGTAAATTCAGTGCTTTCGCCATCGCAATGATCGCACTTACAATTTCACTATTGCCATATTCATCGGGGATTTTTGCAATAAAGCTGGCATCAATTTTTAAGATATCTATTGGTAGCTTGGTCAGATAACTTAACGCCGAATAGCCTGTTCCAAAGTCATCTAAAGCAATTGATACCCCCAAATTTTTCAGTTTTTTTAATTCAGCTTTGGCATCATGTAAGTTACTAATAAAGCTGCTCTCTGTCAGCTCAAGTTCCACATAACGACCATTTAAACTATGCTTATTTAGCGCATGTGCAACTGTCATTGCAAGATCCCCTTGACACAAATGCTGCGCGGAAACATTGATTGCAATACGTCGAATATCTACCCCCTGATATCGCCAAAACGCCATTTGCTCACACGCTCGATTAATCACCCATTTATCCAACTGTATTATAAGGCCCAACTCTTCGGCAAGCGGAATAAACTGCGCTGGTGAGATCATACCCAAGTTAGGATCATGCCAACGAAGTAAACACTCTACACTGCTGATCTTGTTACTTGTTAAGCATTGCAATGGTTGAAAATATAATTCAAATTCATTGTTATCAAGTCCGCTCTGGAACCGGCTAAGCATTGATAAGCGTTCCAACGAACGTGCATTCATTGAGGCCCTATATAATTGAAAAGAATTTCGACCAATTTCTTTTGAGCGGTACATAGCAACATCAGCATGTTTCAGTAGCGCTTCACTGTCCAACCCATCTTCAGGGTAAATTGCAGCGCCGATAGATGCGGTAGCCGTAACACATATTTCCCCCAGTTCAAATGGCACACTCAACTGTTCTAAAATCTTATTTGCAAACTCAACAACACTGTCAATATCACTCACTTCTGTGAGCAAAATAACAAACTCATCTCCCCCTAAACGTGCCAGAGTATCCCCTTCTCTGAGTTTTTTCTTTATGCGTTCACTGACTTGGATCAATAATTGATCCCCAGCACTGTGCCCTAATGAATCATTTACTTCTTTGAAACGATCGAGATCAATAAACATAACCGCTAACGTTTGCTTATCTCGATGTGCCCCGGCTAGGGCCATAGATAAGCGGTCATGAAATAAACGCCTATTTGGTAAGCTCGTTAGTTCATCAAAATACGCCAACCTTGCTATTTTTTCTTCTGCATTTTTACGCTCGGTAATATCACTAAAAATCGCCGCATATAAAACATCTTCGCTATAAGGCTCTTTGATCTCAATGATTGTTAGCCATTCAACATATACATCGCCATTTTTTTTCCGGTTACAGATTTCACCTTGCCAAACTCCTTTATCATGAAGTTGTATCCACATTTTTTCGTAATACTCTGCACCATGTATCCCAGAACTCAACAAACTCGGATTCTGACCTAGTACTTCATAATCCTGATAACCTGTCAGTATACTAAATGCAGGGTTTACTTGAATGATCTCTCCATCACATCGAGTGATCATGATGCCATCTAATGAGGCATCAATGATGCGGTTCGCTAAGTAGAGGTTCTTTTCTGATTTTTGTAATGCAACATCACGTTGTGCTAAAACCTTCTCAAGCTCACTGCAATAAGCAGTTTCAATTTCCGTTAAAACGTTCTTGAGTGCCAACAATCCAATCACTAACTCTGTTTTCGGATCTTTAACAACCAAGTGCCGAATCGATTTAGCTGTCATTAACCGGTAGGCATCAAACAAGCTGTCTTCCGGTGTCACAGAGTACATTGGGTAACTTGCTAGTTGCCAACAGACCATTCGCCAGTCAGGATTTAACACCATATAGGCGATATCTCGTTGCGTAATAATGCCATATTCAGCTAACGTTTCGTTAAACACTAACACCGCGGTATCACGTTTTTCTTTCATTGCATTGATGGCGACAGATATACAATCATCGCTTTTTAGTACGCTAATTTTTCGTTCAAAATGATCTGCGATCGATCGAAAATGTAAATAGTGATCTAAGCCTTGATTACGCACAATATCAGATAAAGACACCGCACCAATGGCCTGATTATCTTCATCTTTCACCAAAAGATGCCTTATCCCTAATTGGTGAAACTTGATTGTCGCCTCTCCTAAGGTTTTATTGATGCGAATGTCGTGTACAGGCGACGCCATCAATGCCCCTATCGGCGTGAGAGAAAATGTTGGATTCTCAAAATTCAATTTAACACTATCTGATTCCGTCCAAATGCCAACGATGCGCTCATTATCGGTGACAAAAATAGCACTCACTTTATCCACTCTCATTAGTTTTACAGCATCAACCAAAGGTGTGTCTCGCCCACAAGAGAGTAACCTATTAGAAAATATATCTTTAATTTGTAATTGACGGTTACCAGTTTCCATAAGCTCAGTCTCGCTTTTTAGCAATCCGAACCAGTATAATGTTGCTCATCATTCATACTTTGATTAAGAACAAAAAATGACAATAAAATCCTACCCTTTATTATTATGTCTTCCAGAGAGTATTGACTTTATTAATAATGAAGAATGCTTGAAAATATCATTGTATTACATTGATAAACAAACACTTAAAGATGTAATTGTGATATACGAAAATGGCGAATGTTATAATTTATCACAGCAACTAGTTAGCCCAATCAACCTAGATACATTAACCCGATTGGTGCAACAATCACTTATTAACGAAGGTCAGTGCTGCGTTGAAAAAATACTTTTAACTTCACCCTCTCAGGCTTTCCCATTGTTAAAAAGTATTTCGTAATCACTCTATTTTGACTCAGCCATTAACCAACGCTTTAATATGCGTGACAGCACTGCGCCCCAATGCTGACAAATCATATCCGCCTTCTAGATAAGAGATAATACCAAGTGCATGGCTATCATTAACAAATTGCACTACTTGCTCTGTGAACCATTGATAATCTGACTCTATAAACTTCAAACTGCCCATCTCATCTTCTAAATGCGCATCAAAACCCGCGCTAATAAAAATGAGCTGAGGAGAGAATTCAATCAGTTTCGGTAACCATTGTTGAGTGAATAAAGCACGTAAATCATCACCATCACTGGCAATTGGCAGTGGTGAATTTAACACTGTATCTGTATTTTCAATCGCTGTATTTGGATAAAAAGGATATTGAAACAAAGAGCAAAATAATACATTTGGATCTGCTTTAAAAATATCTTGTGTGCCATTGCCGTGATGAACATCTATATCCAGAATCGCAACCCGCTCTACTCCCTGTTGTTTGGCATATGCAGCAGCTATGGCAACATTGTTAAATACACAAAACCCAGCAGATGTGTGCTGGTTAGCATGATGCCCTGGCGGGCGAACACTACAAAAAGCGGCATCCAAATTACCAGTCAACACTTCATCGACAGCTAAGAGGCCTGCGCCAATAGCACGCTCAATGGCTTTAAATGAATCCGGACATAACCAAGTATCACCATCTAACTCACTCAGACCCTGTGTAGGTAATTGCGTCAACACTTTATTTATCAGCGCGCTATCATGCACCAAGCCTATATGTTCAAGCGTTGCCGCAGGTGCTTGTTTTTGTGCAACAGCAATATCTAATCCTGACGCCAACAGTCTATCAGCTATTGCATCTAACCGAGCGGGACATTCTGGATGTTCAGTTATCATCTTATGTTTACGGCAATAAGGGTGACTGATCACAGCTGTACGCATGTTAGCTCCTTTTAAGTAGTTTGATAGCAACTCATATTTTAACATGCAGTGTAGCAAAGCCGCCTGCACCGGACTTTGCGACTTTGGTGTAATGACCCGAGTTTATTTCGCCATTAACTTCAAATCGTGAAAGTCAAAGCTAAAATCCGAAATATCTGGATTCACAAATTCCATTGTGGCATGGCTGACAGCCTGCTCTTTATTCAGTTGAAAATAAATATAGGCATCAGCTTCAAGGCGCTGCTCATCCCACCGAATAACAAACTGATTGCCTGAAACATGTTCTAATTGGCCTTTTAACATTTTGGTATGTGTAAAATCGATACGCAACTTACCGTCCAGTGATTCGACAATAACATCTCCATACCACTGGCTCGTGAGCGTCCCAGTATAATATTGCAGCGGTAATGACGCCTGCTTTACCGCTGGCGAAACAACCCCAGCCTCCGCGTACAACTTCGTCTTTTCTGACTTATATTCAGTGGCTAATAATGTAACCCAATCTTTATCTGTTCGTCCCAAAGCATCTTCAAATACTTCATGGATTATCGCTGTCAGTGCTGGATATTCTTGTTGATTTGATAACACCACTACACCTAGTTTTTTCTCTGGGATCATCGCCACTTGTGATACCATCCCTAAAATCCCACCACCATGACCTAGTTTTTTATAACCAAAGTAATCTTCGATAGCCCAGCCAAGACCATACCCTCGAAACTGCTGACGATAGGCATCAAACGATGACTGCTTTGGCAATCTCATAATATGAGGATGCCACATTTGCACCTGATGTTCGGCATTATACAATTGCGCTCCTTGTTGTGTTTTACCAGCGGCTAATTGCGTCAACAACCACTTGCTCATATCATCTACATTGGATGCAATTGCACCGGCACCACGAAAGTCTTGCAAATAGTCGACGAAAAAAGGCGTTAGCTTACCATTATCAGGGATATTACCTGTCGCCCAATTCTTATTATCCTTTTCGATACGTGAGAATCCCGCTTTCGATGCTTCCATGCCTAATGTTTTAAAAATGCGCCGCTCAACAAATTCACGCCAACTTACACCTGATACTCGAGCGATCACTTCACCTGCAACAACAAACATTAAATTGTTATATGCATATTCACTACGAAAGCTGGAAGCTGGAGGAATATGCTGTAACCCTTGAATAATATCTTGCACTGATTTATCCGTATCAGGCCAAATCATCAAATCGCCAGCACCTAGCCCCAATCCACTACGGTGGCTTAATAAATCTCTGATAGTCATATGTGCTGTTGCATACTCATCGTACAGGCGAAACTCGGGTAAATGTTGAGTCACTTTGTCGTCCCAACTTAATTTTCCGTCATCTATGAGCATAGCAATACTAGCAGCAGTAAATGCTTTAGAGTTGGATGCTATACCGAACAGTGTATACTCATCTACTTTAGCGCCCGAAACGATATCTCTGACACCATAGCCTTTTGACAATACGACCTGATCATTCTCCACGACAGCAATCGCAATACCTGGAATATCAAATTGCGCCATCGCAGCATGGACAGCTTTATCGACATCGGCAACATTCACTGTTACCTGACTTTTCGCCTCTGCAAATTCGCTCTGCACTAATAGAAGAGCGGTTGCGACGAACGTTCTAAAAGGTTTCATTATTTTTTACTTCTTTATTTTTATAAATCGACAGCTCATTCTCTGAACGGCATTTTTGCACATCAACAACAGTACGCTGTTGCTGAATGCACTCTAAATAAGATATCGGAAAGCCATGCTCCAACGCGCCTGCATACACATGCTGAACATACCAATCAAATGGCAACTGATCCGCAATAAACGTATTTGCAATGTAACAATATGCACTCACCTTTTCTCCTGAGATCAGCTCCACCAAGATCTCAGTTCGGTCGTAACGAGTCCCTTCAATATTATCAAGCAACAATTGTTCCTGCGCGTTCAAGGCATAGAGCACACCAAAAACTACGTTATGCTCAGAATGGGTTCGGTGAATATTGCATTTTGCGGAACCATCTGTACTTAACATTGAAAATTTAAGTTCAAAACCATACAACCGTGCAACACCCACTTTTTTGGCCTGCGGCAAGCGCGCAAGCAGTCGTTTACTCGACATATTTGAACCAAACGCAAAATTATAATAAGTCGCTATTTCCATTGTTGCGTACTCATTAAATAACGACTCTAATCGCCAGTGCAATTAAAATCACGCCTATTCCTCTATCAAACCAATGACCCGCTTTGTGAAAAAATGCCCGTACAGTATCTTTTGATAGCATGACCGATAAGAAAGAAAACCACAGCCATGTGGCTATGGCCATGTAGCCACCATATATCGCCTGCACATAACTGGGTGTATCTGCGGAAATAACTAACGTAAACAAAGATAAGAAAAATAATGTTGCTTTAGGATTTAATGCATTCACTAAAAAACCGCGGCGTAATGCCATAAAGTTAGATTCAATATGCCCAATATGCTGAGGCTGTGCAACAGAGTTAGTATTGGCTTGCGCCTGCAATGCTTGCAGCCCCATGTACGCTAAATACGCACCCGCGACATATTTTAAAACATTAAAGGCAGTCTCTGACTGAGCTAATAAAATAGCAACACCAAATAGACAGTAAGTAACATGTACAAGAATTCCCAATGCGACCCCCGCACTAGTCCATAAAGCATTTGCGCGCCCTTGCTGGACACTTTGTTTTAACACAAGTGCAAAATCAGGGCCTGGGCTTGCTACCGCAAAAAAATGCGCAATCGCTATCAGCAAAAACTCATCAAGATAGGCGAGCATGACGCTGCTCCTCAAGGGCCAACAATATTGGGTTTGGCGTGTCATTAATATACAATCTCAACTGCTTTTGTGCTTTTTTGTAAACGCTGCGCAAGTGAGGCTTCAAATGCTTTTTACCATCAACTTGAGGTTTGAAATGACAAATTAACGCGTGCATAAAAACTGTTTGTGGTTCAGTCAACGCTGCCTGACGGTTCGCATATGGATTATAACATGACCCACATCCGCCCTTAAACTGATACACCGTATTACTCATCATGACACCAAACCCCAAAAAACAAGCCAACGCATCGCTTGCTGCGGCAATTTGCTCCTCACCTCCTGGGGGTAACACGCCTCGATGGTAAATCATCACAGTAGCGAGCGAACCAGCAAAGCTCGCAACTAAATCTTGTGGCTGATTGATCTGATTAGGGTTATAAGACAATTGCATATTCAGTGCAGGGGGTTTAACTAATTTCGCTTTTTCACCCCGTATTTCATCAATAAAGCTAAACATAGGCATACTTTGTTGCGGCATATGTTGTTGCGGGTTAACCACACTAATTGGCCATGCTTGCATGCCCGCATAATGGCTTACTCGATTAAATACGGTACTGGCCATCTGTTCGACACTCGTTACTTGGTCTGGAAAAAATGCGCCTGTGGGCTCAATGATCTGAGTTTCAGTCATAAAATATTGGCCATCAAACTGCTCACATGCCCATACAAAAGTGTCAATTAGCCACTCAACTTCTGAGTCGCTTAATAATGGTTGTGATTTAAAAAGTGTCAACATAACTTACTTTGCCTTATTTGCCCATTCCCATGCCTGTGTGCCGTACAATGGTACAGTAGACAGGGCATGGTGGTGACTACCACTGGTCTCTTTTGTTGAATACGATAAATAAATTAAACTACGTGTCGGTGCGTCAAAAATACGTCTCACTTTGAGTGACTTAAATAAAATGCTTTTCGAAGTTTTAAATACAATTTCACCACTTTTCGACAAATCAATCTCCTGTAACTGCGCAGCAGTTATTGGGCCTGTTTGGCGGCAAGCAATAGACATATCAGAGGGGTCTGAAAAATCAAGATCTGCTTCAACATGGCTAATATGACAAGTCACGCCGCTGACCAACGGGTCTTGCTGAGCTGACACAACAACATCTTTAGTGGTGAATAATCCTAGACTTACTTTCGCTGCATCATCTGAGCATGCAGATAAAGTACTAATGCACAGTAATAACCCAACCAGTTTATAATTAAACATTTGGCTTTGCTCCTTAACTTCCTTAATAATTGACATTTACGCATAAACTACACAATAAGTCACCATGCCACACCTGATCATTGAACATTCTCATAACTTGCCCATTTGTGACAATGACCTATTAGAAAGTCTACATAATGCTGCTGCGTCAACGCTATTATTTGACCCAAGCATGATAAAGTCACGCTTGATTCAGTTTCAGCAATACAAACTTGGTAATGAAAAGTGCGGTTTTGTTCATGTGCAAGCGCATATCATGACTGGTCGAACTATCGAGCAAAAGCAGCACCTCAGCGACACTTTATTTCAACAACTGCAAATACACCTGACCGACAAATGGCAATTAAGTGTTCACATTTACGATTTAATACCACAAATATATCGAAAAAACTGAACTGAGTCGGTAGCTATCGTATAATAGAGTATTAGTTACATTTTCGAATGAGTTTATATGAAATTTCCATGTCGAATTGACAAGTTTGTCAGTCATCTAACCGAGCTTCCACGGACTAAAGTCAAAGCTGGTATCAAAAAAAATAAAGTCACCGTTAACGGCGAAATAATTACTAAGTTTGATTATTCCATCACTCAAGATGATGTCATTACTTGGCAAGGAGAGCAAATAAAGTACTTAGGAAAACGCTACTTTATGCTCAATAAACCCGCAGGTTATGTGTGTGCAAACAGTGACGAATTACATGCAACTGTGTTCGATTTATTACATGAAACAAACTTAAAAGATTTTCATGTTGCGGGTCGTCTCGATCTTGATACAACGGGACTTGTGTTACTAACAAATGACGGAGAATGGTCGCATCAGATTACGTCCCCAAAAAAACAAAAGTACAAAACCTACCTTGTTGAAACTAAAGAAGTAATAACCGAAGATTCATTACAACAGCTACGCCATGGCGTACAACTTCATAATGAAAAAGTGCCAACATCACCAGCGTTGGTTGAACAACTTGCAAGTTATAGCTTACGCCTCTCTATTTATGAAGGTAAGTATCATCAAGTGAAAAGAATGTTAGCAGCTGTTGGCAATAAAGTTGTTGAATTACATAGAGAAAATATTGCAGGCATCGAGCTTGATCCAACACTCAAAGCGGGTGAATACCGATTACTTTCAGAGCATGAAGTCAACATAATCAATGCAAGGTAATCGTATTTTTATGGGATTATGAGTAAATATCATCTCATTTTCCCCAGAAATGCGTTATATCTTACTTACATGATATCGATAAACATGATAGTTGTTAAAGCTAAGCATGTTTAAAGGGGTTTTTTGTGTTTTCATCATTTACTTTAAGAATTAAAATAATACTTTTCGCAGCGGCTTTTTTTCTCTCACTGTTATTGGTCGCAATTTTAGGCTTGCAATCATTACGTCACGCAAGTGAAGCCGATAATATTGCCCGCATCAATCAACTAATGAAAAGTACCGTTAATATTGTTGAGCAATTTGAGCAATACGTTAAGCGCAACGAGTTATCAGAACCTCTCGCAAAAAAGCTCGCTATCGAAATGCTACGTAATAACAAATATCATGATTCAGAATATGTATATGTTGTTGACGAAAAACTGAATTTTATCGCAACGCCACATGATCCCCAATTACACGGCACAAGCTTTAATGACTTTAAAGACACCAAAGGGCAAAGTATTGGAAAAATGGTTGAACGCCTTGTTGGCAGAAAAACCAATCAAATAATTACCTACCACTGGGATTCTGTACGCAATAATGAAACTGTTGACCTTACCTCTGTAGTACAAAAAACAACTGGGTTTGGCTGGTATATCGGTACCGGCATCAGTTATAAAGAAGTCGATGAAAGGTACTGGAATACCGCGCAATGGTTACTCACACTCTCACTCATCATTGCGGTAGTTTTGACATTTGCGTTAAGTAAATTCGGAATTGGCTTATCAAATAAGCTAGGCGGTGAACTAAATGATGTACTCACGATCGTCAATCAAGTCTCTAGGGGTAACCTTACATCACCTATCAATACGTTATCAGCGCATCGAGATAGTATGATTTCCGCGATGGATTATATGCAAAAAGGCTTACAAGGTGTCGTTGGGGGGATTGTTACTGTCAGTGATTCACTTAAAGTACAAAGCTTTGATGGCGAGAAACGTTCAGATGAACTAGAGCAGCTAACACAGAGCTTAAGCGAAGAAACACAAATGGTTGCATCTGCAATTACTGAGCTTACGGCATCGGCCCACACGGTAGTGGAACATGCTGAACAGGCTGCTAATTCTGTTCAAGAAGCTGAAAGTCAGGGACAAAATGCAGATAGATTGACATCAAATGCAGCCGAGGCAATTGAAGTGCTTGAGCAACAAATTGACAATGCCGGCAATAACATCCAATTACTAGATGAAGAAGTGAACAATATCGCCAATGTACTGAGTGTTATTCAGAGTATTGCTGAACAAACCAACTTACTTGCATTGAATGCTGCGATTGAAGCGGCCCGTGCTGGAGAACAAGGGCGGGGGTTTGCAGTCGTGGCAGATGAAGTGAGGCAACTTGCTCAAAGAACGCAAACGAGTACAGAAGAAATTCATACTATGATTGGTAAACTTCAAACAGCGACGCAAGATGCCAAGTCTTCAGTATCATTGAGTATTACCACAAGTGAGAAAACCGTAACAATGTCTAAAGAAGCCAGCGAAGAGTTGCGTCGCGTTGCAAGCTCATTAGGTGCAATATCACAAATGAGTCATCAAATTGCCCATGCAGCTAAAGAGCAACTTGATGCAGGGGAAGACACTGCAAGACGGATCGTGACTATTTCTGATACCGCCTCGCAAACAGCAAACGTTTCTCAGCAAGCTCACCATGCAACAGATAGCATCAAAGAGCTAACGGCTAAATTAGAACAAGAAATGGATAAATTCAGTTATTAAACCGGCGTCCCCTAACAAACTACCGACAGAATAAAAGCACTGCTAACATTGTAGTGCTTTAGCTTATTAGAAATAATTAAAAAAAATCAAATGATTAAATACATATTTATTAATGCTCCTCAAAAAGATAGGCATTTCTAAAAAAGTTTAATTAATTCATTTTTATTTTTGTTTATTTAGTGTTAAATTCTTATAAGCTTGAAGGTCGTTGTTACACATTATTCATTTTAAAAATATCAATACTACCAGTAATTCTGATTGATTTAAGTATTTTGGGATTTTATGTAACTTAAAACCACCTTTTCGCGCTAAACTTTTTTAGAAGGAATATCGAAGATGAAAACACTATCAACAGATCTATGTAAAAAAGTCTGCGGCGCAAATATATGGGCTCCGGAGAAACCAATCGTAGCGCACAAACCAGTAAAATGTAACCTCGGTCAAAAACGTGGCTAAATACGATGAAATCTGAGAAAAGCTTGTACCGACTACTATTGATTTATGCAGTATCAATAGTTACTTTGTTTATCGTAAAGGACGACCCTGCTATTTTCACCTATTCACTGTTTGCACTGGGTGTATTGGCCTTATTTCTAGCTCTTAGAATTGGTGATGTTAACATTGCCACAATTATTGTTTTAGTCGCACTATCGCCATTGGCTGAACTCATTATTTTTGGCTTTGGACTAGTTGATTTAAGGTCATCGGATGGTGATCGCTTAATACAAAACAGCATTATTTTTGGTACCCACTTTGTAATTGATGTCATTGTCCTAGTACCTATGACTTATCGCGTTGAAATATCTAAAAAACTATTTCCAATAGCAAAAATTAAATACAACATTGCTGATAGCTTATTACCATGGGTACAACTTATTGGTATATTCGTCAGCGTTTTTGCATTAGTGGAAAATTATTTACGAAATGCAAAAGACTATGATATTGCTTTCTTCTTTTATTCTTTTTCGATATCCGGTTACATCGTGTATTCTTTCTCTGCTATTTTAATAACCATCTTGTTAGCAATGGCTTACAAAGACTATTATGGCTTTAAGACACCAACCCTACTATCAAGGTCGTCTAAGCGATTGTGATAAATAAAGGGCCTAACTGGCCCGTTATTTAAACTTTGCTATCGCTATTTAATTTCAACCCTTTGTGAACGCATGACGATTTCATCATTCAACTCAATACCAATTCCGGGTTCTTCTGATACTTTGAAAACCCCTTTCTCAGGTTGTGGGTCTTGAATACACAGCTCTCTATTCCACTTTTTAATCGCATAGGTATGGTGCTCGTGAATTAAAAAGTTTGGAATCGCTGTTTCTAAATGTAGCGATGCAGCGGTCGCAACAGGCCCACCGCATACATGTGCTTGTACGCGAACATCAAAAATATCAGCATAATCACATACTTTTTTCGTTTCAGTAAAGCCACCACACAAACCAACATCAGGCTGTAATACGTCAATACTTTGATCTTCAAAGTACGGCCGAACTCCCCAGCGATTATATAGACGTTCGCCACCAGCAATTGGCACAGCAACTTTATCAGCCACTTTTGCATGTAAAGAGTGGTTAAGATAATTAACTGGCTCTTCGTAGAACATACAATCAAATTCTTGTGCAATTCCCCCAATTTGAATCGCAGAGGTTGCACCTGGTAAACTATGACACTCAAATATTATGTCAACTTCATCACCAACAGCCTCACGTATTGCTTGCATACGCGCCCGATACAATTTCATCTCAGGACGTGAAATAAGCTTAGTACGGTCATAATATGTGTTACCCGCCTTGTCATACATAATGGGATCAACTTTAACCGCGTCATACCCTTGTGCGACTGCTTTTAAAGCAGCTTCAGCATACTCTTGAGGTTGCACAAGCGCCTTGAATTCATCATCCCAATCAAACTGTAGCTGTGATGCATAGGTACGTAGCTCTGGGTTTACCTTACCGCCCAATAGTTGGTATACAGGTAATTTCAATGCCTTACCTTTAATGTCCCATAGGGCGATATCAATTGCGCTCATCGCTGCATAAACGACAGGCCCTCCTCCTAATCCCCAAAAACTCTCTCGAAGCATACGCGACCAGAGTAATTCAGTTTGAAATGGGTCATGGCCGATCAGAAAAGCTTCAGCCATCTCTTTAATCATACTAGCGGCAGCACTGTGCCCTAAATCATACGCGAGCCCTGCCTCCCCTACTCCTGAGATACCTTCGTCTGTATGAATACGAATAAAGACAGGGGTCCAAGCCGGTCGTTCTGGACAATAAATATCAAATACTTCGACGCGATTAACTTTCATGTAAACTCCTATTTAGCAAAGCCTGAGTCAAGACGATATGCCTTTCTTAGCATAGCAGGCCAGGCTAATTGCCCTCCAGTACTGCCGCTATGTACTACGCTTGCTTGTTTATAAATATTGTCAATAATGGGCTGTGGTACTTGTACTGATTGCTGTCCAGTCGCTTGGATAGCCACTTGGATTTCACACGCTCGTTGTAAATCATAAAAACGCATAAACGCATCTCCAACAGTGGGGCCAACCGTTAAACCACCATGATTGACGAGTAACATGTGGTTTGTTAACCCTAAATCATCTTGTAAGCGTTGCCTTTCATCATCATTCACTGCTAACCCTTCATAGCCATGATAAGACAATGAGGGAAGAGAAAACATTGAGTGCTGACTTAAGGGCAACAGTCCTCCTTCACAGCTTGCAACAGCTATCGTTTCTTTAGTATGCAAATGAATCACGCAATGTGCATCTTCACGAACTTCATGTATCGCACTGTGAATGGTAAATCCAGCGGGGTTTATTTCAAATGGTGTGTCATCAATAATATTACCCGATAAATCAACTTTCACTAGGTTAGACGCAGTGACCTCATCAAAGCTTAAACCAAAGGCATTAACAAGATAGTGATCTGTACCGGGTAATCTTGCTGACATATGCGTGTAGATTAGGTCTCCCCACCGCATGTGCTCAACCAATCGATAACATGCAGCTAAGTCAATTCTCAACCGCCACTCTTGTTCAGTTACCTTACCTTTAAGATCAAGTTTTGGTAGCTCAAACATGTACGTTCCTTTTAGTTTAGTAATACACCCACATATATAGATGTTTAGAAGTCTAAATGACTAGCGCCTTTTGTTCAATTAAAAATAAAAACCACCGACGTGCGGTGGTTTTTATTTTTTACTAAATTAAGTGCTACTTAACTTTAGATAAATACTCTGCAATCGCGTCAATTTCTGCATCAGACACATTAGCTACCATGGCTTTCATAGCCATAGACATCCCGTTATTACGTTTACCCGACTTGATGTCTTTCATTTGCGCAACTAAGTAGTCTTTGTTTTGACCATTCAACTTTGGATACATCCCCATAATAGGTGCTTTCCCTTCTGCACCGTGACATGTTTGACACATTTTCGCTGTATACAAAGCTGCACCGTCAGCTGCATTTACTCCCGCTGACCCCACTGTCAATATCGCGATACCAGCCCCTATAATCACTTGCTTCATCTTACTCATAACTTTACTCTTTTTATTAATAAACGGATAAATCTTATATAGTGTAGACCAATAACTTTCACTACACATACGCACACATCAAGTTAAAAGGTCATCACAGCAGCATTCAATTACAGCCTTTTGTGTCTATAAAGAAAGGTTAAGGCCTAACAGCTCAGCATTAAAGTATGTCGCTTTGAAACATAGATAAAGGGACTTAAAGCGTTACCAGACCAAATCATCTGGAATTTCATAATCTGCATATGGGTCGTTTTCATCTGGCCCTTGACTATCATCTTCAACATGAAACACGATGTATTTCTCATTAACCTCTGCAACTTTTCTAGCAGGTTCATCTTGTAAAACAAAAAACTGCCCTTCTAAAACACAAATAGCCAAACGCCCTTTTGATAAAGCATTTTTAGTTGGCTCATCAACATCGAGTTCTTTTACTTTCTTGTTGTAAGTGAAGTTAAATGTGAGTTCACCACGGATTTTATCTTGATTATGATGCTCTAAGATTTGTTTTACCCGTGCAACTTGCTCACGCTCTTTAATTTCAGCTTTTCTCGCCTCATTTTGCTCTTCAGCTTTTTGCTGTTGTTCTAATTTTGTTTGCGCGATGTGTTTTTGTAAATCACTCGGGTCGCTGGTTGCCCCTTTCTTCTTTTTCTTTTGCGCTTTGCGCTTTTCAGACTTAGCCACTTTCGCTTTATGCTCTGATGTTAAACCTGCTTTCAAAAGCTGATCTTGTAATGACCCCATAATCCTATGCTCCATGAAAATATAATGCGCTATATTTTAACCTAGTTGATTTTTTTCACCAGACGCAAAATATAATTTTCTGCGGCTTATTTGCAATATTGGGCACAGCCAATAATTTAACAAGTTCAATGCCTGACACTATGATTTAGCGCAACTAATTGGTTACTATTTAATTTAAAGTTATCATAGCCACTCAATGCTTTTAAAGAGCACTCCCCCACCGACTTAATTGTTAGGTTTATGTATGCCCATATTATTGCTACTTTGCTGCTCAATCTTTACATTTTTTGTACTATACGCTCCCCAACCATTACTCATGGTGTTTGCCACACAGTTTGGGGTGAGTGTTGCCAGCAGTGGCAGTTTAATGTCTATTACTATGCTCCCTTTGGCAATTGCCCCTATCTTTTATGGGCTATTATTTGCCCATCACAATGCTTTATACATACTGAAATATGCAATGCTGATGCTGGCAGCCACATGCATCATATTCGTTTACGTCCCAAACTTTGAGTTACTGCTACTGACACGATTTCTCCAGGGCCTAATTTTACCTGCTATTTTAACAGCACTGACAAGTTATATTGGTCAGCAGTATCAAGGTAAAGCGCTGCATAAAAATATGACTCGTTATATTGCCAGTACTATTATAGGAGGGTATTTCGGTCGGATGCTCGCAGCAAACTTTGCTAGTTTTTACAGTTGGGAAAGTTTTTATTATGTTATTGCCGCTGCTTTAACCATGCTCGCGATAACAATCAATGTACATCTTTTTGAAAAACACACACCCCCTATTTCATCTCCTAAAGAGTACTTAAAACCACTCAAAGAGCCGACTCTATTGAGGTTGTACTTAGCTGTCTTTTGTATGTTTTTCTGTTTCTCTGCATTACTAAATTACCTCCCATTTATACTTTCAACACAGTTCAGTATTATAGATAGTCGGCTTATTGGTTGGATTTATAGCGGCTATTTTGTAGGTGCTATATTGTCACTTACTACTCCATTACTAAAACGCCACCTGTACAATAACTGGCTATTTCTAACTGTTATTTTTTCAGTATATAGTTGCTCAATTATCGTATTAGACACGACTAGCCTCAGCATTTTTGTCAGCGCTTTTACACTTTTCTGCGCGTGTATGTTTATGATCCATGCCACAGCGGCGCCATTAGCAAATGTATTGAGTACAGCGCCCGTTTCGGTAACCAACGGTGCGTATGTGTCGTTTTATTATACTGGAGGAGCGCTTGGTTCTTATTTCCCTGGGTTAGTCATAGAACATTTGGGGTATCATGCCTTTATAATCAATTTATTTGTTTTGTGCCTATGTGGTCTTCTTTTGATTCATAAAAACTATAAACAAGGAATATCAACCACTTTGGGGGAATGGCCTGTATGACGCCAAAATGTATACAAATCATATTGCTGTATCACCCATGTTTTATCATTTTCTAACGGGTGACATTGCCATTCTAATTCATTCAATAAACCACTGTCTAACCACAATTCTACTGAATTGTTAATATCATTTACCAACGACAGAGCCGAGACACAACCCGGTTTAACACCTAGATATTTGTCTAACCTTTCCGGTGATGCTAACCCTAAGCGAGATAACTTCTGTTGGCTAGATAACGCTTTAAGATTGACTTTCAATTGTGCTCGAGTCAAACAGAGAATATGTTGTTTACCTCGATTATCACGTAAAAATAAGTTTTTTATCTGCACTCCTGAACGCTTAAGCCCTAATCTCTGTGCGTCAGTACAAGTAGGTAGCGGTTCATGCTCATAACTTTTGAATTCAATACTCAGTGTACTCAATAAGGCTTTTAACTTGACCTGTTCTTTATTCATGAACACGCACCACGTAATTGCACACTTCTATTTTGCCAAAATACCTGATGCACTTCGTACCCTTTCTGGCAATATTGCTGCGTTTCAAGTTCAGCTTCTAGCAACGTCACGGCTTCTTCTTCAAGCGCTAACTTTAATGCTGGTGAGTCCTCTACTCGCTCATGCTCTGCGAAACGTTTTAACTCTCTACGCGTCATTGGTTTTTGGCTATTCACTTTCATCATGGGAGTTGCGGCAACAGTGACTATGAAAGCAAAGAGTTCATCACCTTGTTTAGATTTCTTAGTATGCAAAACTTGTTTTTCGATACTGTAACTTTCTTTTGGTACACTACTACAACCCAACATTAATACAATGCAACTGAAAATAACAAAAAGATTTTTAGTCAAAATTATCTACTCCATTAACTGCTTATGGCAGTCTAACAAAGCTCACGTAAAAAATATCAATTTTTTAATATTGAAATCGCTTGACTATTATAGAGAAACGCTATAAATTTCGCTTCGTCTTTTGACGGAATTTGGGGCTATAGCTCAGCTGGGAGAGCGCCTGCCTTGCACGCAGGAGGTCAGCAGTTCGATCCTGCTTAGCTCCACCACTTTCCGTTTAAATTTCAATATAAGCTAACTCCTTTTAGCTACTATTCAAAACTACTCTCTTATTTGCCCAGTCCCTGTAACTAAGAACTTTTCAGTTGTTAATGATTCTAAACCCATTGGCCCGTACGCATGCAATTTTGTTGTGGCAATGCCAATTTCAGCACCTAGTCCAAGCTCTGCTCCATCGGAAAAACGAGATGACGCATTAACCATCACAACCGACGCATCGACACTTCTTTGGAACAATACTGCCGCGGTATTATCTTCAGTACAAATTACTTCTGTGTGATTGCTGCCAAACTGTGCTATATGTGCAATTGCACCAGCAAAGTCAGGGACAATACGAATGGCAACTTCTAAACTTAAATACTCTTGTCCAAATTCATCGTCATTAATCACTACCGCCTGTTTAAAGTACTTTGCTGCTGACGCACCAGCATTCACTTTCACCTTTTGTTTCTCAAAAGCACTGGCAAGCATCGGCATAAACTGAGTGGCGATGGCTTCATGAACAATAATCGCTTCTAATGCGTTACACACACCTGTTCTTTGTGTCTTACCATTTATAGCCAAGCTCAATGCTATTTCTAAATCAGCAGCTTTATCAATGTATAAGTGACACACCCCTTTGAAGTGTTGAATAACAGGTACCGTACTATTTTCCGTCACAAAATTTATCAACCCCTCTCCACCTCTTGGGATGATCAAGTCTATCAGTCCTTTTTGTTGCATAAGCTCCATAAGCAAAGCTCGGTCTGGGTCTGGGACAATCGAAATAAGGGCTGCAGGTAGTGCGTGTCGTAATAACACCTCATGCATTACCGACGCAATTGCTTGAGAGCTGCCTAAAGCCTCTCTACCACCACGTAAAATAACGCCATTTCCAGATTTAAAGCACAGCGCACCCGCGTCAGCTGTCACATTAGGCCGAGCTTCATAAATCATACATATTACACCCAGTGGAACGCGCATTTTATTAATTTGAATACCATTTGGTCTGGTGCCAAATTCTCTTAAACGCCCAACCGGATCCTCTAATTCGGCGATCGTTTCTATACCTTGCGCCATGCTTTCTATCCGTTCAGGAGTCAGGGTGAGTCTATCTATCATGGCATTCGGTAATTGATTATCTCTAGCTCGTGATAAATCAGCTTCATTAGCAAGTAAAATAGCAGCTTGCTCCTGTCGTAGACTTGCTGCCATATCTAACAAGACTGTGTTCTTTTTCTCTGTACTTAATAATGCCAATTGCTTTGCTGCCGACGCAGCCCCTGCTGATAACTCCGTAATTAAGCTCATGATTATATTTTCTCTAATTTTGAATGCGCTACATCCGATAATTATCAATTAACTGTAGCGGTTTATTATTTGTAATGAAGACCTTATGCACAAAAATAACGCCCGAATTAATAATGGCTTTGCACCAAAATTACGGACTATCTCCCCTAAAGCATAGGCCTGGCGACCAAATGACCTATAGTTATAACTTGGTTAACGGCTAAAATCACGAGAAACTATATCAAACTGATAAAAACTCATCTTAAAATCAGCTGTCCCTCTACGGCTTAGTCGCTATTTATAGTTAAACCTTCGTTTCTTTATCTTGCATCTGAGTTGAATATACATTCAACACCATTTTCATGTGAATTTTCATTACTAAGTACGAGTAAAAGGTCTATTGTTAAAGGGAGGAATCTATTCAAAAAAACAATATCAAATTGTTTTCTATTCACTTAACTATGCTATAACCGCTAGTAAGTTTGATGATTAATTTTGCTGAAATTAAAGTCAGCTGGAGAAGATATGTCAGCTATTTATATTGCTGGAATCGCATTATGTTCTGTTTTTGCACAGTGGCTTGCATGGGTATTTAAAGTCCCAGCCATACTTTTTCTGTTACTTGTCGGCTTATTACTTGGTCCAATTTCTGGCCAACTGAGCCCCGACGACTTGCTTGGCGATTTACTGTTTCCAATTGTCTCTTTATCCGTTGCCGTTATTCTCTTCGAAGGCGCATTAACTTTACATTTTAGAGAGCTAAAAGGCATAGGGAAAATAGTGCGAAACCTTTGCTCTATCGGCATGCTTGCTACGTTTATAATAATCGCACTTAGTGGTTACTTTATACTAAATTTAGACTGGCGTGTAGCAGGTGTGTTAGGTGCAGTACTCGTAGTGACCGGGCCCACAGTTATAGCGCCAATGCTCAACGCAATGCGCCCAACTCAAGATATTGACCGAGTCCTTCGTTGGGAAGGCATTGTGATCGACCCTATTGGCGCGCTATTTGCCGTATTAGTATTTGAAGCGGTTAGCTTTGTGGGTAAAGGAGAAGTGTTAAGTCATACATTGATTGCACTATTTACCACATTAGCCGTTGGTTTAAGCGTTGGAATAGTGAGCGGCTGGCTAACAAGTTTACTTATTAGGCGGGAGTGGCTGCCTTATGAGTTACACAAATTTGGGATCTTGGCCCTCGTACTTTTTAGCTTCTCGCTATCAAATTTTCTTAGCCATGAATCTGGATTACTCGCAGTCACCGTATTTGGGATCTGGCTTGCTAATCAAGATGACTTAGAAATCGACTCTGTATTAGAATTTAAAGAAGATCTATCGATGATCTTAATCTCTAGTTTATTTATTTTGCTTGCCGCACGACTTCAGATCAGCGACCTTATGCTGTTAGATATCAATATTTTTATATTTTTAGCCATTGTGCTATTTATCGCACGTCCAATCTGTATTGCAATTTCAACATTCAATAGTGATTTACCATTCAAATCTCGACTGCTGCTTTCGTGGATTGCCCCTAGAGGCATTGTTGCTGCTGCGGTCGGATCTGTTTTTGCTCTAAGCATGCATGAATCCGGTATCGCTGATGCGAATAAAATCGTACCATTGATCTTTACGGTGATTATTGTCACGGTTGTTTTACAAAGCCTCACCGCGACCCCTTTGGCTAAATTACTTGGTGTGCGACAGCCTAGCCCTAATACTTTACTCATCATTGGGGCTAATCACGTTGCAAGAGCCATAGCATGTGGTCTTAAGGATCAAAACATTGAAGTGCACCTATCAGATCCTGCTTGGGAAAACTGTAAAATGGCAAGAATGGATGGACTACCGTGTTATTACGGCAACCCACAGTCAGAACATGCTGAAAGATACTTACCTCTCACTAAACTAAAATCTGTAATCGCACTTTCACCTAACAGACACCACAATGCGCTAGGAGTGCAATACTTTTCACATCTATTAAATGAGCAAAGCGTATTTTCATTGCGCTCATCAACTAACCACGCTAAAGCAAATAAAGACAGTGCGACTTTTTTATCTCGGCAAATATTATTTGGTGAACAAGGAAATTATGCGCGACTAAGTAGCCTCATTGCGAAAGGAGGTAAAGTAAGTGCCACTCGATTGTCTGAAGAGTTCACTTGGGATCAATACCTCGAGGTTAATAAAGAAGCAATCCCTCTATTTATAATTTCAGAGCGAAATAAAGAAGATGACCCTCTGATGATCAGACCTTTTATTATGGGTATGAAAAAAGCACCCGAAGAAGGAGAGAAGATTGTGGCGATGCAACCTCCAAAAATGACGATATTAAAAGAGCCAAGCATCAATAAGGAAACGAATGAACAAGCCAGTATCGAAAGCTAAAATATGACAGAAGACATCTCATAATAGTTAGATGTTTCTGAGCTTAATCACATTGGTAATCGAGCTCGGCGTACGACACTCTGTGGCATTTTCTGTGCAAGCTGACTCAACGCCCGCTCAATTTTCTTGTGCTGGGCTTTATCTGCTACAGCAGAATGAAACAACCAACGGTAAGCATCTTCATAGTCTCTTGGGCTACCATGCCCTTGATTAAATAGCCCGACTAAACGCAATTGCGCTTTTAAATTACCCTGTGCAGCGGCTTCTCGTAAATAGGTAATCGCCATTGCCTTGTCTGCTTGAACTAACTGGCCCACATCATAGTACCGACCCAGCTGCTCTAACGCAGATGCTAAACCTTGCTCAGCAGCGCTACGCATGTAATATAAGCCAAGCTCCACATCTCTATCAACACACACTGCATATGCCAGCATATCGCCATACAAGAACTGATATGAAGGCAACGCCATTGTCTCGGCCCTTGCTTCGATATCTTGCACTAATTGGCATTCATCGCTTTTTACCCGCTGTAAATGCTGATTGTTCTTTATGAGTTCGATTAACTCGGCTTGTGTATATAAGGGCACCGCTTCAATCGGTTCTTGCGCGGCATACACTTGCCAACAGAGTAAAAAGCTCAGACTACACCACTTTTTCAACATAAGTACCTTGACGTCAATAACCACATACTCAAATATTTATACAAAGACTATACCAACAATCAAATTTTAGGTATAAAAAAAGCTGCAAAAGCAGCTTTTTTTATTTGGTGAAGCTTATTCGCCAAATGGGTTGCGTAAAACCATGGTTTCTACGCGATCTGGGCCAGTTGAAATAATATCAATTGGCACACCAGTAATTTCTTCTAAACGCTTAACATAGTTAACAGCGGCTTCTGGAAGCTGTTCAACTGACGTTGCACCGAATGTATTCTCAGTCCAACCTGGCATTTCTTCATACACTGGCGTTACTTTGTCATAACCTTCAGCAGCCAATGGTGTGATATTTGTTACCGTACCATCTTCTAGCTGATAACCAGTACAAATCTTAATTGTTTCTAAGCCATCTAAAACATCAAGCTTGGTTAAACAAAAACCGGTAATGCTATTGATTTGAATTGCACGACGCATCGCAACAGCATCAAACCAACCAGTGCGACGTAAACGACCCGTCGTCGCACCAAATTCATGGCCTTTATCACCTAAATGCTTGCCTACAGGGTCTTGCTTATCTAAACCATCATATAGTTCAGTTGGGAAAGGACCAGAACCGACTCGCGTGGTATATGCTTTTACAATACCAAGTACGTAATCTAAGTTTAACGGACCAAAACCAGCGCCAGTCGCAACGCCACCTGCGGTGGTATTTGAAGACGTTACATATGGGTACGTACCATGATCGATATCTAGTAATGTACCTTGTGCACCCTCAAATAAGATGTGTTCGCCCGCAGCACGCTTTTGATCGAGTAATTCTGTTACATCAACAACCATTGCTTTTAGGATTTCAGCAACAGCCATTGCATCGTCATATGTCTTTTGGAAGTCTACTGCGTCAACTTTATAGTAATTAACAAGGGCAAAGTTATGGTACTCAAGAACTTCTTTCAATTTCGAAGCGAATTGCTCTGGGTTGAATAAGTCACCAACACGTAATCCACGACGGGCAACTTTATCTTCGTATGCTGGGCCGATACCACGACCAGTTGTACCAATGGCTTTCTCACCACGCGCTAATTCACGTGCTTGGTCTAAAGCTACATGGTAAGGCAAAATAAGAGGGCAAGCTTCACTAATCAACAAACGCTCACGTACTGGTACGCCACGCTCTTCTAGCATGCCAATTTCTCTCATTAACGCATCTGGCGCTAAAACTACACCGTTACCGATAACGCACTGTACATTGTCTCGTAACACACCTGACGGGATCAAGTGTAAAACGGTTTTTTCACCGTTTATGACCAATGTATGGCCTGCATTGTGGCCACCTTGATAGCGTACAACAAGAGAAGCCTTATCTGTAAGTAAGTCAACAACCTTACCTTTACCTTCGTCACCCCATTGGGTGCCTAATACAACGACGTTTTTACCCATTGCAAAATCACTTAGAAAAAATTAGGCGCAGATTTTACCAGAAAACCATGGTTAAGATCACCTTGTTTAGATTATTTTTTCTTCTTTCAATTTTATATATGCAAAACTCATTGAATTAAAAACAAAAAAAGCTCTGAAAAAATCAGAGCTTTTTATTCAGGTCAGTTTGTACTACTGCACATTTGGCCCTTTTAAGTAATTAAAGAAATCACTTTTTGGTGATAACACCATCACATCATTTTTATTTCTAAAGGTGTTTTTATACGCCTCTAAAGAACGGACAAAACCAAAAAATTCAGGATCTTTGTTGTACGCATCCGCATAAATTTTAGCGGCTGTGGCATCACCTTCACCACGTACTCCTCGTGCATTTCGCTCTGCATCAGCCAGCATAACCGTCACTCGGCGATCAACCTCAGCACGAATCGTCTCCGCTTTCTCTTGACCTTCAGAGCGGTGCTCTTTTGCCACCGCAGTACGCTCTGCGCGCATACGTTGATAAATAGAGTTGCTCACTTCATTAGGTAAGTTAATTTGCTTAACGCGTACATCTAACACTTCGATACCCAGCTCTTGCGCACTTTCAGACGCTTGCACCAATGCTTCAGCCATGAGCTCACTTCGCTCACCTGAAACAATTTCACGAATTGTACGAGAACCAAAATTCGTTCTTAAGCCATTATTTACTTTTTGCTTAAGGAGGGTTTCTGCATACTGCTTATCCCCTCTAGCACGCAAGTAAAATGAGCTAAAGTCATTAACACGCCACTTAACAAACGAGTCAACGATCAAATCTTTTTTCTCACTAGTTACAAACCGATCTGGCGCACCATCAAGTGTCTGTATACGCGCATCCAAACGACGAACTTGGCTAAAGAATGGGACTTTCAAATGTAACCCTGGCCCATAAACTACCGCTGCATCATCACTGTCTTTTTGTACTTTACTAAACAACAAAACAATGGCTCGCTGTCCCTCTGTCACCACAAATACAGATGAAAAAGACATGATCACCGCTAATAGTAATAGCACAACACTAAAGTTCTTCATTGCGATTACCTCCCATTGTTGAATCTGTCTTGTGTATAGCGATCATTACTGCTATTCACGGTGCTGTTACGAGATTGACCCAAGGTCTTGCGAAGTTGATTAATATCATTCTGACTTGGTAAGGTCATTGGATTAGTGCCCGTTGATTGATTCATAATTTTATCTAGTGGTAAATACATCATATTGTTACCCCCATCAACGTCAACCAACACCTTAGTGCTATTTCCTAAAACTTCTTCCATTGCGTCAATATACAAACGCTGGCGTGTTACTTCTTTTGCTGCGGCATATTCAGGTAACAGCTTTTCAAAGCGAGCGACTTCACCTTGAGCTTCCAAGGTAATACGTTCTCTATAACCTTCAGCTTCTTGCGTCATACGTGTAACACGACCACGTGCACTTGGTTCGATCTCACGTGCGTACGCCTCCGCTTCGCGAATAAAACGTTCTTCATCTTCTTGTGCTGCGATTGCATCATCAAAAGCATCTTTCACTTCTGATGGTGGACGCGAGTCTTTAAAGTTCACATCTGTGACTAAGATACCTAAGTTATAGGGTTCAATGATTTTGTTTAGCTCATCCCACGTGCGTTGACGAACCAATTCACGACCCGTTGTTAATACTTGATCCATTCGTGAATGACCAACAACATAACGAAGCGCACTGTCTAATGATTGCTGTAAACTGTGGTCCGCGTCCGTCACACTAAATTTATATAATGTTGGATCCATCACTCGATATTGCACTTCAAACTCAACACTCACAACATTTTCATCTTCTGTAAGCATAAAGCCGGATGCTGATAATGAACGTACCGCTTCAATATTAATCGGTATAACACGTTCAATAAATGTCATTTTCCAACGTAAACCAGGTTCAGCAATACGATCAAATTTGCCAAATTGTAACACTATGCCACGTTCAGCTTCTTTAACGGTGTACATTCCACTCAACGCCCAAACAAGCGCTGCAATAAATAAAACAAAAATAATCCCTGCACCACCAATGCCACCATTGCCGCCGCCACCGGATTTGCCACCGAATAGACCACCAAATTTATTGCTGAACTTACGGAATACTTCATCTAGGTCAGGTGGGCCCTGATCTCGTCCACCACGGTTTTTCCATGGGTCGTTATCATTGCCATTATTACCCGGTTCATTCCAGGCCATAGCTATACTCCATTGTAATTAAAATGAATTAAGATAAATCTAACAAATATAGAACGCATCTCATACAAAAATGCGTGCAAAACTGTAATTTAATGTGAAAATTTTATTTTATGATAAAATTTTCTATCTCTGAGCCTTGCTCTTTCTTGAGCTTTTCCCAGTCGACATGGGGTACTCTCACATCGATTAACCAATTTCCATGCTCATCGAAGCTCTCTTTTTGTACCGCACTGAGATTAAACAGTGCGCCACGTAGACGCCCAAAACTCGCTGGAATACATAAACTTTCTGAGAAGATCTTCTTTGCAAGTAATTCTGAAATTGCTTGCGAAAGTAGCTCAACACCAGCACCGCTGTGTGCTGATAACCATACCCGAATCGGCATGCCTTCATCATTTCGATCGATTCGAGGCCTTACATCATCCAACAAATCTATCTTGTTATATATTAATAACTGCGGGATTTCATCTGCTTCAATCTCTGTTAAAACAGATTGTACCTCTTCTATATTCTCTTTTCTTCTACTATCCGCCGCATCAATCACATGAATTTGTAAATCAGCTTCTCTCGTCTCGGTTAGTGTTGCCTTAAACGCTGCAACTAAGTCATGTGGTAAATGTCGAATAAAGCCAACGGTATCAGCTAATATCACCGACCCTATATCGTCTATATGTAGCTTTCTGAGTGTCGGATCAAGTGTTGCAAACAATTGATCCGCCGCGTAAACATCAGCATCAGTGATATGATTAAACAAAGTCGATTTACCTGCATTGGTATAGCCTACCAAAGAGACTGTCGGCACTTCATTTCTCGTACGCGCTCTGCGCCCCTGCTCTCGAACAGTCGCAACTTTATCTAAGCGTTTACGAATACTTTTAATCCGTTCGCGTAATAATCTACGGTCCGTTTCCAGCTGAGTTTCTCCTGGCCCTCGTAAACCAATGCCACCTTTTTGGCGCTCTAAGTGAGTCCACCCTCGAATTAATCGCGTTGATACATGACGTAGTTGAGCCAACTCAACTTGCAATTTACCTTCGTGCGTTCTGGCACGCTGGGCGAAAATATCTAAAATCAGCGTCGTTCTATCTAACACTCGACACTGGCAGATACGTTCTAAATTTCGTTCTTGCGAAGGGCTGAGTTGATGATTAAATATGATGACGTCTGCATTGTGGATTTTGACAGTTTCAGCTATTTCTTCTGCTTTACCCGTACCGACGAATAGTTTGGCATGTGGTGATTGACGGCTGCCTTGCACAACCGTCAAACTACTAACACCAGCAGAAGATACCAACATTTCCAATTCATGAAGATCTTCACGATCCCCTTCATTAGGAAATTCGATATGTACTAAAACTGCCTGTTCGCCGGCTTCATAACGGTCAAACAAGCATTACGCTCCTAGTTTTTATTGATAGCTACCTTCATCGCCTTGCTCAGCAATTTCATTGCCTTGCGCACTTTGAAAATTAACCGCGCGCGCTGGCACAACGGTAGAAATAGCGTGCTTATAAACCATTTGGTTTACTGTATTTTCAAGCAAAATTACAAACTGGTCAAACGATTGAATTTTACCCTGTAATTTAATGCCGTTAACTAAAAAAATTGAAACAGGAATGCGCTCACGACGTAAGACATTCAAAAATGGGTCTTGTAACGATTGGCCTTTTGCCATTTTCTTTTCCTTCGTTCTAGGTGTTATTATAATTTCGCTGTCATCAAATCGGAACAGATTGATTTAACAACTACTATTAGCTTAGCGAAGTTAGTACGCGTTGCAAGTTTTCTTGATCATCAGTCTCTAACCAATTCACATTTGGCCAACTTCTTAACCAAGTTAGTTGGCGCTTCGCAAGTTGTCTGGTTGCCGCAATCCCTTTGAATACCATTTCGTCATGATCGCAGTTTCCCGCTAAATGCTCCCACATCTGTCGATAGCCAACACAGCGTATCGATGGTAAATCTGGGTGTAAGTCTCCACGCTGATATAAGGTCAAAACTTCATTTTTAAACCCCTGATCTAACATTATATTAAATCTTTTTTCTATTCGCTCGTGCAATACTTTACGATCATGTGGTGCAATCGCGAATTGGTGAAATTGATACGGCAATGTAGGCTGTTTTTGCTTCTGTAAAACGGTCATCGTTTGCCCAGTTAACCTATACACTTCTAATGCACGATTAATACGCTGAGAATCATTTTCACTGATTTTTGCTGCTGCATCAGGATCAATATTGGTTAATTCTTGATGTAAAGCAGCCCATCCATGCGCTTTTGCTTGCGCTTCTAGCTCTCTACGTACTGCGGTATCAGCCTCTGGCAATGGTGATAAGCCTTCAATTAATCCCTTAAAATACATCATAGTACCACCAACTAAGATAGGTACTTTTCCTTGCTTATGCAACATATCGATTTTTTCAATCGCATCACGACGAAAATCGGCCACAGAATAACTTTCGAGTGGATCTAACATATCAATCAGGTGATGTGGCGCAAGAGATAATTCGTCAGCGTTAGGTTTAGCGGTGCCAATATTCATGCCTTTGTAAATCAAAGCTGAATCAACACTTATCACTTGTGTATCTAAATGTTGGCATAGTGCTATGGCCAACGCCGTTTTTCCAGCGGCGGTCGGGCCCATTAGTGTTACAACCGGTAAATTACTCACTCTCAGACCTTTGCTGTAATAACGTCAAAAATATACTGGGATCTATTTTAACTGCTTTTTCCTGAATACGCGCCAAACATTCGGTATTTTTTTCTACTGCAGGTTGAATCTTTGCAAAATGCTCCGATTCAAAATAGCGTGTGGGTGTATGGCTATTGAGCCATTCAAGCCATTGCTCTAATGACTCAGAGCCTGCTGTACAGCCAATCAATAGCTCCGTCATAAATGTTGCGACATCAATACTGTATAAGCTCAGTGGCATTTTTTTTATCATTGCATATCGCTCAAACAATGAAATTTCAAACCCCAATAAGGTTAACCATGAACTTTGGTTATGCAACTTTGCAAGGTCCGCTTTTTCCAAGTTAACTCTAACGGGTAATAACAACGCTTTCCCCAACAATGCAGCATCCTGCTCAATGACTTTTTGCCAGTAAATCGTCAAAGCATATTCAAAGTGCGAAATACAGATATCGCTACCTTGCTTAATTAACACCGCACCATTGGGCATACTCAACCAAGAAATTGGCTTAACGGAACTTACTGTTGGCTCTGCTACCTCAACGACATTATCAAAATAGCTGGCCTGTTGATGAGATAACCCCTGATAAAGCTGATTTGCATTATATTTCCGAGCGTTATTCTGTGGTTGCGTAGAATGAGCGACATAACCCGCCTCATCACTTTTTCCGCTTGCTCCTCGTTCACTACCAGAACGACAACTACCTTCTGAGCCCTTTTGGCGCATACTCACGTCTGCAGGACTGTGACTCCCCTCTAGATCAGCGTAATCGCCATTCGTTTCATTAACGCTTTGCAGCGAACTGCGATATGCTTGGTGCTGTTCATCCTCTTGATGCTGCGTTTGCATAGCGTAAGGTTCATCAGCCAATCCAACCTGTTCGCCTTCCAAAGACCCAGCTTGGTCAGCGGGCAATACAACTTGCTTAATCGCTTGCACAATAAAGTCATGCACTAATCTCGCCTGATGAAAACGTACTTCATGTTTGGCCGGGTGTACGTTGACATCCACTTGTCGTGGATCAATATCAACATAAATCACAAACCCCGGCAAAGCCAGCTCACCAACCACCTCTTCAAAAGCTTGTCGAATAGCATGCAGTATCAGTTTGTCGCGCATCATACGCCCATTTACATAGCTGTATTGCGTGGTATTACTACTGCCGACAGGCATAACCCAACCATTCAGTTTTAAGCCATCTGAACCTGACTCAATAAATGATGCACACTGTTCAAACTCTTTCCCTGCAACTTGCGCCACCCGTTTAACTCCGTGTGCGCTCTCCCTAGCACGGTATTGCCGCACAACCTTTTGGTTATGGGTTAACGTCAATGAAATATCAAATCGACTCAGAGCTATCCGTTTGAGTAACTCGTCAATGTGGCTAAACTCTGTTTTTTCTGTTCGTAAAAATTTACGACGAGCTGGCGTATTAAAGAAAAGGTCTTTCACTTCAATGGTCGTCCCTGAGGGGTGAGCCGTGGGTTGGATTTTAACCGCCATATCTCGGCCTTCAGCAAATGCTTGCCACGCCGTTTCTTGTTCCTGTGGTTTAGAGCTTAATGTCAGCCGTGAAACCGAACTAATCGATGCAAGCGCTTCTCCGCGGAAACCCAGCGATGATATACACTCTAAGTCATCAAGGCTTTTTAGCTTACTGGTTGCGTGTCGCGATAACGCTAATGTTAGCTCATCCTTATAGATCCCTTGACCATTATCTCGAATTCGAATGAGCTTATGACCACCTCGTTCAATATCAATATGAATTTTGGTCGCGCCAGCATCTATACTATTTTCAACCAGCTCTTTAACCACTGACGCTGGACGCTCAACAACCTCACCGGCGGCTATTTGGTTCGCTAAACGGGCTGGAAGGATTTCTATACTCATACTCTACGCTTTTGGGATAGTCAGAATTTGGCCAATGTATAAGGTATTTTTCTTCAAACGGTTGTGTTTTTTCAAGGCCGTCACGGTGGTGCCATAACGACTCGCCAACACACTCAAAGATTCTCCTCTTTTCACTTTATGCTTAACCGGTGTATTATTTTTTAAACTTGCAAATAAGGAATTATCTGGCGGGTTTCGTTTGTAGTAATTACGAATAGAAAAAAATATAGCGCTAGCAAGCTTTTGTTGATGCTCTGCCGTATTCAACTTCCGCTCTTCTCGCGGATTAGAAATAAAACCAGTCTCGACCAAAATAGAAGGTATATCGGGTGATTTTAGTACACCAAAGTTAGCAGCTTGTGGCTTCTTTTTATGTAATTTAGAAACGCTTCTTAACTCTTTTACAACTTCATCAGCCACTTGAAATGCTGTTTTCATAGAATGATCCATCGACATATCTAACAAAGCTTTTGCCAAATATTTCTCATTAGCAGTGTCTTTAATTAACCCAGCAGCACCTCCCAATAATTGGGAATGCTTTTCTTTATCTTCTAACCACTTACCAATTTCAGAATTCGCGCGCCGTAATGACAAAACCCATACAGAAGTGCCGTTAGGGCCAGGACTCGAAAATGCGTCTGCATGTACCGAAACAAAGAAATCAGCGCGTTTTTCTCTTGCTCGTGCCGTTCGGGTATTTAACTTTAAATAGTAATCCCCTGTACGAATTAAACGCGCTTTCATCCCTGGCTCTTTATCAACTAATCGGGCAATCCTTTTGGCAATTTGTAATGTTACATTTTTTTCATACGTGCCCGAGGGCCCTATCGAACCAGGATCTTCTCCACCATGTCCTGCATCAATCGCAATGACAATATCTCTGTCAGCAACGCGGGTACGTTTCTTTGCGTTGACTTTATCAGCACTGCGTGAAGTTGTATTTGTTGAATATAAATCGACAACTAATCTATTTTTATAAGGCCCTGTCGGTGCCAACGCAAAAATCACAGGCTTAACCGCACCACTTAGTTCAAACACCACTCGTGTACTGTTCTTTTTCTTTGGCTTACTGTAGCGTAATTTACTAATTAATTTATGTTTTTTTGGTACAGTCGGTAAATACTTTGCCTGCTGCGTACTTTGCAAATCAACGACTAAGCGCAACGGGTTTTTCAGCATAAAATAACTAAAGTCAGGCTTAGACGACATGTCGAAAACCACTCGGGTACTATCTGGAGAGGGCCATACACGAACGCCTTCCATTTTATTTTTAGCTAACACTACCGCACTGTTCATAAAACACAGTAATAAAGCACATAGCACTACAATATGATGTACAAAGCGTCTCATTTTATTCCAAATTACTGATAATATTTTTACCGCGCTCACTCTGTGCTGTAATTGTCACGCTGCGCTGTTGATCTTGATATTTCATCTCTATATTTAAATCTGGGGTTGGGATAAAGCCGACCCCTTTTTCAGGCCATTCAATAATACAAATTGCACTTTCAGCAAAATAATCTCGAATCCCCATATATTCCAACTCTTCTGGATCACCCAGTCGATATAGATCAAAATGATATACTGAGACATCTTTGAGCTCATAGGGTTCAACCAACGTATATGTTGGGCTTTTCACTTTACCTGTGTGACCTAAGCCCTGAACGATACCTCGACTTAATGTGGTTTTCCCTGCACCTAAGTCACCATGGAGGAACAATACAGCCCCTTTATTTATTACTTGAGACAAGCATTGTCCCATTTTAACCGTTGCCGCTTCATCAGCTAAATGTAGGCAAAAAACATCATTCATGTTCACCCCAGTAAACGTCTAATATGCTCAAATAAATCACTGGCAAGTAGTCCTTTTTCACCATCGGTTGCCGCTTTTTCTGCTGCTAATCCATGAATATACACAGCCAAACTCGTTGCGGCAAATTTCTCCATACCTTGTGCAAGTAAGCCCGCAATTATACCAGATAACACATCCCCCATCCCAGCACTGGCCATTGCTGAACTTCCCGAACGGTTAATATTCATACGGCCACAGTGATAAACTATGCTGCCTGGACCTTTGAGTACAACCGTACTGTGATATGCATGCGCTAAAAATGACGTTGTCGTGAATCTATCCGACAGTTCTATGTCTGAATCATTTTCTATCAGTCGCTTGGCTTCACCAATATGCGGTGTGATCACGCTATCACTAAAACGCTGCTGGGTATTTGCTAATAAGTTAAGTCCATCTGCATCGCATACGATCGTCCGCTCAAATTCGAAACACCTCTTAAACAGCGTTTGCGCCCATGCATCTTGTCCTAAACCTGGACCTACCACCAACACATCAGCTTTGATAAATAAATTATCAATTGCTTCTTGCTCGTTGTTCAATGATCTCACTCCATGAACCATAAGTTCGTAACGTCCTTGTTGTACCAATGCGACATTATCGGCGTGTGTTAATACACTCACTAAACCTGCGCCCGCTCTTAAACATGCCTCACTGGCCAATCGAATCGCGCCACCCATCCCTTTATTCCCACCAATGAGTAAAACATGACCGCATTGGTTTTTATAACAGTCTGGGTCCCGATTTAGCCTCTGCGCCATAAAGGTTTGCTGAGCACTATAATGAACGGCAGCTTTTACACGTGCTGAAAAAATTTCCGCAATGCCAAGGGGTGCAAATAGCAGTTTTCCACAAAAATGTTTTGCTCTCCCTGTCAACATACCTTGTTTTAACGCGATGAAAGTCATCGTAATTGTGGCTTCAAAAGCGCCCTCAGCGACCACTCCAGAAGACGCATCAATGCCACTAGGCACATCAATACTTAAACGCATTGCCGAGCTACAATTGCAATAATCAAATATCGTCTTAATTGATGCACTCAATTCACCAGAATACCCCGTGCCAAAAACACCATCAACTATCACATCATAGCTGCCTCTTTCAGCAAAGTTTGCTATAAAAGGCACTTTAGCGGATACAGCTTTCTCATAAGCACTCTGTGCATCCCCAGTTAATAACTGCGGAGAAAACAGACTCATCACCGAAACGACTCTGCCCGTCATATGAAGTAAACGCGCCAGTAAATAGGCATCTCCGGCATTATTTCCTTTACCCGCAAGAATAAGAATGCGTTCAGCATTCAGCAGCTCATGATCAAATAAAGAAAATACCGCATCTGCGGCTCGCTCCATCAGGTGCGATAAGCTAATGCCTATCTCGCTGGCAGCCTGACCTTCATTGTCCTTTACTTGCTGGGCCGTATACGCAAACTGTGGTAAATTACCATGGTATTTAGCTTCCAAGATCGATTTCCTGTGACTATCACTCATATTGACTATATTGAACTCGCAAAAAAAATTAAGCAATGGGGCGTAGAGCTTGGCTTCGCTGAAGTTGGTATCACTGACATTGATCTCAGCCAACATGAAGCGCAGTTGCAGCGTTGGTTAGACAATGGGTACCACGGGGAAATGGCGTATATGGCCGCACACGGTATGAAACGAGCACGCCCTGCGGAACTTGTGCCTGGTACCCAACGCGTCATCTCAGTCAAAATGAATTATCTACCTCCTGATGCCAGTTTTGCCAAGGCGCTCAATAATAAACAAACAGCTTACATCAGCCGCTATGCACTCGGTCGCGATTATCATAAAGTAATGCGCAACAGGTTAAAAAAACTAGGCCAAAAAATTGAACGTGAAGTTGAACAACTGGGATACCGACCTTTTGTCGACTCTGCACCAGTCCTTGAACGCCAACTTGCTGAAAAAGCGGGGCTTGGCTGGCGCGGAAAAAATAGTTTACTGATCAATAAAAAAGCTGGGTCATGGTTTTTCTTAGGTGAGCTGTTTGTCAGTATTCCATTACCCATTGATAATCCCAATGAATCTGAAGGCTGTGGAAAATGTAATGCCTGCATCACTTTATGCCCAACAGGCGCAATCGTTGAGCCTTATGTGGTTGACGCACGAAAATGTATTTCTTATCTTACAATTGAGCTACAAGGCGCAATCCCAGAACAGTATAGAGCACTATTAGGTAATCGAATTTATGGCTGTGATGACTGTCAATTAGTTTGTCCGTGGAACCGCTTTGGCCAACTCACTGATGAACAAGACTTTCACCCTCGTCAAAATATCAAAGACCAAGATCTAATAACCTTATTCTCTTGGGATGAAGCAACATTCTTAAAAAATACTGAAGGCAGCCCGATCAGACGTATTGGGCATGAACGCTGGCTCCGTAATATTGCAGTAGGGTTGGGTAATGCAGACTACAACCCCGCTATCATTCAGTTACTAACTGAGCGGCATCAGCATACATCGCCGCTCGTACAAGAACATATTGAGTGGGCTATTTCCCAGCAAAATGAAAAACAAATTAATACCGAGCGAAAACAAGCACGCCTGATAAGGATTATTGAAAAAGGCCTGCCTCGAGACGCATAGCGCTAAGACTTATCAGTTAATAATGATAAGTCCCCTTCAATCTCTTTAAAAGCGCTTTGCACCATTTCAATCGCCTCCTCACGCGCCACTGAATTTTGAATTGCCTCATCTACATTACTAAAAATGAAAATTTCTTGGTCCTCATCTAAACCCATTGTCGGGATCTTAGATTCAAAACGCTCTTGTAGTGATCTAAACACAGACTCATTTTGTCGCCGGTTTGTGTTAAGCATACCCATAAGACTTTTAAATTTACCATTGATCATTGTGAGGGCATTATCTAAATTGTCTTTTTGTGTGTTAAGTTCTTTGCGCGTCATAATTGCAAGTAGCTGCTGCTCTGTCACACTGACCAAAAAACAAATATGGTCACGAATACGACCATGCTTATTTTCATCGCTAGGCATATTTAGAATCAAAACACTCACCAAATCGTAGTTTACCAGTATACGACTGGTGAATTCATGAAGACGCCCTTTTGACTTTAATATATCAAATAACTCCACCACAATTGGTGAACATAAGCCACTGGTGGCAAAGTGGTGACGTTGTGTATCAACTCGCACCTCAGCATTGCAGTTCAAGCCAAAACTAGATAAACACTTTATCATCACATTAATTAATGTGGAAGCATCATCAACCTGTGAAATTTGTTCGATATAATTAACGATTTGCCCCATTTCACTACTGGTAGCCATTGCATCAAATGCGGTTGATGTCGCATCTTCTACTTGCTGTTCCAATATGTCTTTATCTAATAACATTTGACTTAAGTTCATCAGCTTACTTTTGAGCTCGCCTTGGCCAAATGGCTTAACGATATAATCTTCAGCACCAACAGCATACCCTTCCATACGCTCTTCGACAGAACCTCTTGCAGAAACAAACATAACCACAATATGGTGAGTCTCCGGATTCGCTTTGATCGCCCGACAAACATCATATCCATTCATTTGAGGCATGCTCACATCGAGCAATATTACCTGAGGGTCAAATGTTTCAATGATCTCTAAACACTCAGGTCCGCTACTGGCTGTCAGCAAATCAAAATTCAGGTCTTCTAGAATTTCTTCCAGTATTTCTAAATTAAACGGTTCATCATCGACGGCTAAAATACGCTGAAGGGCCATATGTCTATTCCTTTTGTATGTTTGTCACTAACTTTAGTTATAGTCGTGATTTTCGTGATTGCTAACTACTTCAACTGTTTAATGTTGGCTTAATGGCAATTCAATAAACACAGTTGCACCGCCACATGCGTTGTTATTGACATAAATACAGCCTTTATGAAGCAACACAAACTCTTTGCATATCGCCAGGCCTAAACCTGTACCACCGGCACCACTATTCGTTTTACTACTTTGCACAAACTTAGAAAAAACCTGCTCTAATTCATCGTCAGGAATTCCCATTCCTTGATCACTAATTGCAACATTTACCTTATTGTCTGAAAGCGTAACATCAACAATCACTTGACTATTCTCAGGACTAAATTTCAACGCATTTCCTAGCACATTACGAACTATTTGATTTATTTGCTCTTGATCGCAATACAATAAAATAGGTGCTTCAGGCACATTTAATTCGACCTGTATTTTCTTTGCTAAGGCGCTCCCTGCAACATCATCAATGCCTGTTTTCAAAATGCCTGTGAAATTATGGTTACTGGGATTAAATGGAAAGCGCCCAGCATCTAAACGAGATAAATCCAATAAATTGTTCAACAAAAGCAGCAGCCGCTCACCGCTGGTCTCTATCCTCGACAAGTATTTCTGTAGCTTTTCAAGAGGTGCTTCTCCAGAATTTAACTTGTCTAAACCAAATCGAGCGAAACTCAAAATTGAATGCATAGGCGTGCGTAATTCATGAGACATATTCGCTAAAAATTCGGATTTACTTAAATTCGCAGCTTCGGCGGCCTCTTTTGCACTTTGTAGTTGTGCTGTGCGAGCCTGGACTTCAGCTTCTAAAACTTCTTTAGCTTCTTCAAGCACTTGTTGTTTTTTCTTTAAATGCGCAACATTTTTAAAAATAACAGCAAAGGCAATCTCTCCATGGTGGTCAATTTCATTAAACGTGCCCATCAAGGGGATATCCCCCGATGTTTGCGGCAAAACTAACTCGCAATTAAAATGTCGCTGGATGCCAACTTCCTTAATTGCTACTTTTAATGTGTCAGTACAGTCTGTTGCAAACAGATCATAGATAGAACGCGCTTGTATCTCGCTTTGTGACAATTTAAGTAACCGCATCGAAGCATCATTTGCTTCAATAATGGCGCCATTTCGTTTAAATAATACAATGGGATCCGGTGTATGTTTATAAATCACCCGCAATAAGCTGTCGCGCTCAATTAATGCATCAACGGTTTCTTGCAATCGTTCAACAAGCTCTTGATTATGCCGCCGTAGCAACTCAGTTTGCCAAAGCTTATGCAATGATTGTAATAATTCACTTTCATCAAAGGGCTTAGTTAAGACATCTTCAGCCCCTTGACGAATTGCTTCCATCATATCAACTTGGCTTGCTCGGGATGTAAACAGTAAGCATCGACAGTTTGGGTTCAGTGTTTTCAATTGTACAAATATCTCAACACCCGTTCCCACTTGAAGATTGAAGTCACTGATCAATAAATCAATATGTTGTTTTTCTGCGACAGTAACAGCTTCTTCTAAAGAGCATGCTGTAAATACCACCAGTTGCGCCCCTCTTAAGCTAGTCGCTAACTCATCTAAGCGATCATCTGCGTGATCCACCAGCAGGACAGTTGGCAAGACTAAACGCTGATTGGCCCCCACTTCTAAGACCCGCTCTAGCAAATGTGTGATTTCCTTATTTGCAAAGAACGGATAAATCACAATACCATTAGGCAAAGCTTTATTAAACTGACTGAAGACCTCTAAATGTTCAGTGTTATCAGGCTTTGGGGCTAAAAGAATTAACTTACAGTGTTCTTTTAAGGGTAATAAAACCGTTAAATAGTCACTGGGGATCCCATGAGCAATCGCGATGACATCATAACTAGAGAATTGAACACCGTCATCGAGCATATTGTAATGAATATGTTCTACTTCCCCACCTAACAGCTCAAAGAGTACTTTTAAACGCATCGCAAGCACGCTGTTACTGTCTATAATTAGTACTTTATTCGACATAGTCTATTTCTATTTCCGTGTTCTAACACACAAAAGTGTAGTCGAATTTTAGGAGCTGTTAATCTTTCAGGTTCATTTTTGCAGCAGTTTGATTGGATTTCATACAAGGCAGAGGCTGTGTAGCATGGTTATTCCATGTGAGTCAGCCGATAACATAGTATAAAAGCCAATCAAGCGCTGCCTACCGGTTCTTTTGAGCACCCTTTTCTCTTTGTTGCTTAATATTCGCTTAGATCACTAGGCCACATATTAAGCGCCGCGATAAAAGGGTGCTCAAAGAGAACAAAAATAGAACAGCAAAGTCCAACAGCCCCTAATACTTGCGATTTAAGGTAAAGATAATTGTTTACCAAATATAGCTAAGCTATAGCGTTTTTGGTCCATTTTAGCTATATCGGGTAATTCTCCCCAACGGCTATAACCTTGTCGTTCGAACAGTTTTATGCTGGGCTCATTATGAGAAAAAATAAACCCAAGTAATGTATCTACTGCAATATTCCTTGCATGCTGTTCAGCAAATTGCAGTAATGTTGTACCTAGTCCATTGCCTTGTGTATGCGCGGTAATATAAATACTCAGTTCACACGTTCCAATATAAGCAGGTCGACCATAGAATGATTTAAAGCTTAGCCAAGCTAGCACCTCTCCCGCCTCTTCATACACAAAAAGTGGACGTTCAACATTATGGCTAAAAAACCAGGTTTTATGCGCTTCAACCGTCGTAGGCTCGATCTCAGCAGTGACCATTCGACTGGCTATTGTCTCATTATAAATTGACACAATAGCGGGTAAATCTATCTCGCGAGCAACTCGTATATTCATAGTGTAATAAAATTGATCAATTTAAGGTCTATTGACGTATCATAAGCAAGTTCAACTAACAAAGGAAAGCCAATGCTTAACAAACTACTGCAACTGAGCCTACTTGCATCCAGCCTCTTAATGAGCACCTATACGCTGTCTTCTACTTGCGATGACTTTACTAACGTTGAATTAAGAAAATTGCGTTCTAAAGAAACCCTCAATTTATGCCAGTTTAAAGACAAACCATTGCTTATCGTAAATACAGCCAGCAATTGTGGTTTTACGGGCCAATTTGAGGATTTAGAAAAGCTCCATAAAAAGTATAAAGACCAAGGTTTGGTTGTGCTCGGCTTTCCTTCGGACGATTTTTTTCAAGAAGAAGACGATGAACAAGATACTGCAAAAGTCTGCTTTGTAAACTACGGCGTGACGTTCAATATGTTTGCAACATCTGATGTACGAGGGGATAGTGCTAACCCTATTTTTAAACATCTTGGAAACCAAACAAGTTCACCAAAGTGGAACTTCTACAAGTACCTTGTCTCCGCCGATAGAAAATCAATTACTCGCTTTAACAGTCGCACTAAGCCTTTATCAGACGAAATGGTGAGTGCAGTTGAAAAAGCATTACAATGATATCGTGAGTTTTTAATACATCTGTATTAGAATAAATTCTGAATAAAAACTAATCACAAGCGAAATATGGAGAAGTTATGACAGTTGCAAGCGCAAGGCACATCTTAGTAGATAGTGAAGCGGAATGTTTAGACCTAAAGTCACGAATCGCTGCCGGTGAAGACTTTGCTGAACTAGCAAAACAATACTCTAGTTGCCCGTCGGGACAAGATGGTGGGGCTCTTGGTGAATTTGGCCCTGGCATGATGGTACCTGAATTTGATACTGTGGTATTCTCGGCACCACTGAACGATGTGCAAGGTCCGGTACAGACTCAATTTGGTTACCACTTGCTAGAAGTAACCAGTCGCACTGAATAAAGCTGTTGCACATTAGAGTAAGCCGCTAAATGCGGCTTTTTTTGTGAATATTTTAAAGGAACATTATTATGCAACTTTTTGGCTCAGACTCATCTCCCTATGCCCGACGTATTCGACTTTTTATTGCCTTACATAAGCTCGATATTGAATATATCCATCTCGATATTTTTTCTGCACAAGGTAGAGCTAAACTTATCGAACATAACCCAGCTAGAAAAATCCCATTTTTAGTGAATGGTGATATCCAGGTGAGCGATTCTAACGTCATTTTTCGTTATTTAACGACACAATATGCGCTGCCCACGCTTACCTGGTGGCAAGAGAATCAATTGACTAATATCAATGCATGTAATGATTCTCTCGTGGAAATTCTTATTTCTCAGCGCTCTGGGCTTGATACCAACAGTGATATACTGTTCTTTAACTTACAGCGAGAGCGTATTCACGAAGTATTAACTGACTTAAATGAACAATGTGTTAAAAATGAATTTTTAGACTGCCAGTACTTGCAGATCAGTTTATACTGCCTGCTAGACTGGATAATATTTAGAGATCTAACCGATCTAAATCCTTTTGCCGCCCTATTACACTTTCATAAGAATCAAAATGAGCGTGTTGGCGTACAAGAAAGCGATCCTCGCACATAAATAAACATATTTAATAAGGTATACACCATGAGCGACATTGAAATTGAATCAGAACTTGTCACCTTCGTTGAAAAAGTTCGCCTCGGCGCTCAAATATGGGCACTTGGGGCTGACGATGGTGGTGTGGTTGTGTGTGAATCAAACCAATTTGAAACAACTGATGTGTTATTGGTTTGGGATAGCGCAGAGAAAGCACAAAACCAATGTAAAGATGAATGGCAAGGTTATACTCCAACCCCTATCGCACTTGATGAATTTCTAGATGAGTGGGTAGAAGACTTAAATGAAGACCAAGCACTACTAGGCCTAAATTGGAACGATGAGAATGTGTGTCTTGAGATTGAGCCTACCGGCTTAGCGCGTGCACTCACTGACTAGCGCAATAAGTGTTCCGTCAATAGCACGCACATAAGCTTGTGTGTGCTCATTCTTATTGCAAGGTGGCATTAAAGGCTCCGCGCCCGCATTCACTGCTTTATCATAACTCTCACTCACATTTTTACATCGCATGGCTAATTCAAACCCCAATGCAGGCTGCTTTGGCTGAGCTCGAATATAACTTTGCTTAAATTGCGCTTGCGCAAAAGGATGACTTGCAAACCCGAGCTTAACTTCTCCGGTATTCAATTCACCATAATCAGCCGACTCAGTTAACTCCGTCGCATTTAAGCCAAACGCCTGATAATAGAAATCAAGTACCTCTTCCACATTATCCACATAAATAACTGTTTTTAAATACTGCATGTTACTCGCTCAAAAAATGTAAACGCTTAAGAATTGCCACCACATTAACTAAAGCATACATTTTGAGCTGGGTAAAATACAATCATATCAAGCGTAAAGATATTCACATGGTGACAGAAGTGTAAATAACCTCAGCTCTGGATAAGCGAATTTGCCCAATAAAGCTATTTTTCTCACTCTCGGCGTTGCTTTCATTTGTAATAGCCCGCTATTACTGCATAAAAGCGCCTTGATATTGACCAAAATAACATCATTGGATTGTACGTAAGTTTGTTTTCAAAACATTTTCTATTCAAAACCCTTATCCAAACCTGAGGTTAAATAAAAACGCAGAAAGCAGTCTTGCTTAGATAAATTAACGTATTTTCGCCGGTATAGATTAAAGGGCTGGATTCAGCTACCGACGGTTTGAAACACTGATTTCAACATTGCAATGGGGATGATACGAAAAAACAAAATACAATGGCGCTCTCGGAAGGGATCGAACCTTCAACTTAGCCTCCGGAGGGCCACGTGATATCCATTTCACCACGAGAGCAGCACAGTATTCTTTGATCGCGTTTATAATAATGCTATCGATAGCTAAATACTAGCGTTTGTGAGCTACATGCTTAATTTTTAATCTAAAAATCAAAAAAACACTATACATTGCACAAAAAACACGATATTTAACTATGCTTAGTTATACCTTCGTCGATGTAACATGCCTTTTATGTTCATCGAGCAATGTGCAATAAAGTCGTAACTCGATAACAACAACCGCATTGTGCTTAAAAAATATCAAGAGGATTATTATTATGACCCCGATGACCACTGAACAAGTTGCTGAATTTCTAGGCGTAAAAGTTGAGCGTGTAAAAAGACTTGCTAGAGAGAATTTACTTGTCGCAAAAGATAACGATGCTGATGGTCAGCCTATCTTTGATAAAACAGATGTTGAAAAATACAAAGAACTGGCGCAAAGGTTAGGCGGGATCTAATCTAGTAGACTCATTAGTTTATTCTCTAAGGGGCTTGCATGTGTGTGAGCTCCCTTGTTTTGGTACCAATTGATGCTTAGTAATAAATACGCAATTTGGTAAGCTTTTAATTTCGTACCCGCATATTCAGGCATATGGATATTACGCAACATGTAGTATTGCTGTAGCAATACCGCACACTCAATCTCACCTAAATCAAAACTACAACTCAATGCCGCTAAGTCAAAATAAATGTCATTGTATTGTGCATATTCAAAATCAATTATCTTCGCGCCGGTGTCTGCATTAATTAAGTTGTCATATACCAAATCATTGTGACAAAATGCCAAATCTTCTGGCAGTAAATTAATGACTGATACAGCCCTATCACATTGCTCCTTTGCATACATAAGCTGACACATGTCTAGTTGCATAACTTGTTGCACTATATCCAGCTTCTCGTGATCCAAAAAGCCTTGGTACTCATGAAGTTTAACTAAACTCCTCACTATTTTTTCATCTAGATTTACAAATGGTTTTTTTTGAGTAAAGAATTCAAATATCGCAGTATGCACCTCTGTGCTATAAGCTATCACAGCTTGCGTAATTCCTTGTGCGGCTAGCGCATGTTGTGCGTCTAACAAAGGCTGTGATAAGCCACCTCTATAACACTTCATCAGCAATGCCCCTCGATCAGAACTGAACAAAAAGTTATCATTATTGAAGCCTTTATGCAGGCGAACAATGTTATCAATTCGTATACCAGGTAATAACGCCTCCAGTTGGGCTCTGAGATACTTATCAGTCATATTCTAATTGATGTAGTGACTTCCCTTCACGTTGCTCGTGCTCGTCATACCAGCGCTTATAGCCCCAGCAAACCATAATGGTATAAAACACAAATAACACTAACGTTGGGTAATAACCTTTCGCAAAATAAAGGTAAATCGACGCTGCATCGATCACAATCCAATAAAGGAAATTCTCAAGCACCTTTTTGGCCACCAAGTATGTTGTCACAACGGCGAAACACGTTGTAAAGCTATCTAAATATGCGAGTTCTGCATGGGTATACGTGTCTGTTAAATACCCTAGTAATATTGCTACACTTGCCGTTATAATAATAATTTTCACGTGCCGCTGAAGCGACCAAGACACAATTGGCACCACTGATTGTTCTGCGGTTTTCCGCCACATTCGCCAACCGACTACAGCCATGATCATATAATAAAAGTTCAGTGCAGACTCCATCAATAATGCGCCATTCCAATACATTACTGTATAGATAAACGTACTAATAAACGCGGCAGGCCAACACCAGCTACTCTCTTTGATGGCTAATTGCAAATAAGCCAAAGACAAAAAGACCGCAATATATTCCCAGTATGACATCGCAACAAAACCTGAAAATGCTTTACTTATAAATTCAATCATTGGCTGACAAATCACCCGAAATAAATTTACATACAAAGACTATTTTTCCGTATTCTATATATGAACGTTTCATTTCTCGTTGCAGGACTTGCATCACGTCATCGTAATCTCCGAAGACCTGCGTTGACATATTATTTGTTATCACCTTTAGTCCTGAATGTTGATTCAAGCGCTCAATAAAGTCTTTAATAAAAGGAATGTAATCGTTGTGAAGCGGGTACTTACTGATCTCAACTGACAATTTCATTGATATTCTCTCTAGGGGCATAAACAAAGTTATTGTAGCTGCCGTAACCTTCTTTAGCGACCACTACTGTGGGTGGTTTAAATTAACACCCGTCATAAATTGCGACTTTGGCGTGTAATTTATCCAGTCTTGTTGATATAAAATTTTACCGTCAGATCCAAATTGTAATTTGATCAAAAACCGCCATGGACCCAACTCATTACCTTGGTAACGAAAACGATTAAAATATCCACTCAAAATCACGTGTTTTGAATGCACATCTATAAGTTTGTCAGTTACCACCAAAACAGCTTTATTATCAAGTACTGTTACTTTATTTGCTGTCCAATCAAAGAAATTTGCTATTGCTTTTCTATTGGATGCAGTATGACCATATACCATATCCTCAAATTTGGCATCCGTTGCATAAAAATCGATAAAGCGTACAAAATCAGTACGCTCTCCGTACACTTGAATATAATCGTCAACAATGACGGAAAGCGCTGAGGTGTTTGGTCGTGACGCACAAGCACTCAATAAACACATCATGACAAGACCGAAATATGCTCTGAAATGATATGTCATTGGTCTTTTCACCCTACACTGTCTAAATGTTCACGATACCTAATGGTTTCGCCGTTTTCCACGCTCCTCGAGTAAAATCAGGTACATCCACTGCATTACTTCGATCGGCTACCGATTTTGCTGATAATGGCGATATCACTGACCATGCAGCACCATCATAAACATCCTGATCTAGTGGCTCGCCATTACGCAAACAGTAAATCATGCGCCAAAACATCAGGAAATCCATACCACCATGGCCTCCATTACGCTGTGCTTCCTCACCCATTTTCAGCCACAAAGGATGATCATATTGCTCATACCATGATCCCATTTCGTGATCCCATTCATGATAACTCTTAGTGCCATTTTTTTCCAAAGCAATGCGATTAGGAAAACCAGCAAACACCCCATTCGTCCCCTGAATCAAATTATGGCGGGAATAAGGTCGCGGTGTTGTTGTATCATGTTGCACCATAATACTGCGCCCTTTAGCTGTCTTGATCATCGTTGTATTCATATCTCCCGCAATATAATCCAACTGATTGCGCCGATGATCAGCAGAAAACTCACGTTGTGCATATGCGCGGCGCCCCAATGCTGGTGAGCTCATTGAAGTTAGATAATCAAAACGATCACCACGGTTAATATTCATGTACTGTGACACAGGACCTAAACCATGTGTTGGGTACAAATTCCCATCACGTTTCGCATGCCATGCCGTACGCCATGATCCTGTTTTATGATCAATCTCTTTCATTTGCCAACGCAACTCGTGAATATAGGCCGCTTCTGCATGCAAAAGTTCGCCAAATAGGCCTTGCCTAACCATATTCAAAACCATGAGTTCATCGCGACCGTAGTTGACATTTTCCATCATCATACAGTTTTTCTGCGTTCTCTCAGCTGTGTCGACTATTTGCCACATCTCTTCGACAGTCAATGCCAGAGGAACTTCAACAAATGCGTGTTTTCCGCTATTCATAGTATCTATGGCCATCGGTGCATGCCATGCCCAAGGTGTAGAAATGATCACTATATCTATATCATCACGTTCTAGCATCTGCTGATAGGCGTGCTCAGTTCCTGTGTATAACGACGGCTTTTCCAACCCTTTCTCTTCTAAATAATGAGAAGAACGTTCCAAAACCGTATCATGTGTGTCACAGATCGCAACAATTTTTGTGCCTTCAATATGGCTCATACGCTTCACATGGCCATAACCCCGCTGCCCAACACCAATAAAGCCAACTCGAACAATTGGCATTTTTGGTACAACGAGTCCCATCACTGACTGACCATGTGCTGGTGGTAATTCTGGCAAGGTATGATTTTTTTGCGCACACCCAGCCACCACACTTGCAGCGGCGGTTGCGCTCGCTGCTTTTAAAAAATCACGGCGGTTAAATTTTTTCATTATTATTATCCTTTGATATTACCACTACATTTGACCATATATTACGGGTAAGCTGATGCGACCAGCAAATCAGGTAAACATTAAAAAAAGCGCCGAAGCGCTTTTTTTAATTTTGAGTAATTATACTCTGTAATGTCAACTCTTTCGCGACCACATCTTGATAAAGCGTAAACTGATTTTGAGCCCGCTCTAAATTATGCTTTTCATGCTTTGTTGCAAAATAATTGTCGCCGTCTAGATAATCGGTTAAAAAACGAAGGCCTATCATAAATGGCATCACTTTAGCACCTAATAAAAAACTGTGTTTTTCCTGTTCAGTTATCAAGCCAGACAAAGGTGTTACATAACCCTTTACAATCGCTTCAAAAATATCTTCTCTTACCTTAACACGATTTAAATTTGTCGAATCTTCAGCTTCTGGAGAGCAAAAAGTGCGCACCATATCACCAAAATCAAACAACCAGTAACCTGGCATACAGGTATCTAAATCAATAACCGCTTTACCTGAATCATTTTGATTACAAAACAGCATGTTGTTAATTTTAGTATCGTTATGACAAGGTCGCAGCGGAATAGCACCAGAAAGTGCTTTTAGTTCATCGGCGAGGTCAAATTGGCTTTGGCAAAATACTATATCAGCTAAGCAGCTATGCGCACGGTTATGCTTGTCTTGTGCAAGCACTTCTTCAAACATCTCGATACGCTTTGCTAAATTATGAAAATCAGGGATCACATGATGCAGTTCACTCGCATTAAAGTCCTCTAAAGCTTGCGCAAATTGGCCAAATGCATTCGCTGCTGTTTGTGCTTTAGAAGCACTATTGACCACATCTTCGCTATAACTGCCACCAATAAACTCTAACGCACGCCATACATCACCATTATGTACAACCAAATAACCTTCATCGATAGTTGGTAAGTGTTTAATTATATTTAATTGGTACTCACCCTTCTCAGATTTAATCGATAAGTGCTGTTCTATTGCTCGAGCATTTTCAACAAGCTGCTCTGGTTTTGGAAAAACCTCGGTATTGAGCTTTTGCACGACTATCGCTCGCCGACCATCTTTTAATAACATTGTGGTATTGATATGACCGTTGCCAATCGGGTTCATGACAGCTAGCTCACTGTTCAAACCAAACTGTTGCGATAAATATTGCGCTATCGCAGTATTATTCATGCGTACCTCATTAATTAACTGCGTTTCTGAAGCGGCTGAGATACCCTCATCCTTGACGTAATTCATTTAATTTTCCTGCCACTGTGTCTAATTCTTCTTTAAATGTAATGCCATACCAATGATCCATGGCTGAATAAACCGTTACGTGAGCTTGATTCGAGGATATACAGGCTTGAATACAATCTGGCAGATAATACTCTTTTTTGACAACGTTGTCATGAATATCTAAAAACCGCGAAAACCCGTCCGCTAAATGCATCATGAGTATAGGTGTGATCCCCCAAAATGTCATGGAGGCAAGTGTACTTTTACTAATCTCGGTAACCTGACCCGCACACTCACCAATGAGTATACTACCTTGTTTGCTGATGTTAAGACATTCAACCACGGATGAAAGTGAGCCTTGATCCAGCTTGCATAAACCACGATTAACTCCGCCCTGATTCGACAGCGTGAGTCCAATCGGATATCCCACCATAGCCATATGCTGCTCATCACCACATGTGTTAGCAAAATGCGCGACTAATTGATGGTATGCTTGTGGCCCATAATAATCATCCGCAGTTATTACAATGGCAGGCTTGGTAATATAGGCTCTGGCTGCTAACAATGCATGGCCGGTACCCCAAGGCTTTTTTCGTTTATCGGCTAATTCCAAGTACTGAGTAGGTACATCGGTAATGCACTGTTCAACTAAGTGGATTGTTAATGATTGCGGCAAGCGCGGGACAATATGCGTCTGTACAATAGGTTTAATTGCAGCATTGATCACTAATACAACTTCAGAGATCCCAGCATTATGCGCATCGATAATGCTGAGTTCCATGATAGATCGCCCTAAACCAGGAATTTCTGCAATTTGCTTATTACCACCAAAACGACTGCCTAAACCACCTGCAAGTACAACGAGTAGCGGTAAGTGCCCTTTTTTTCTTGTATTCCCAACAACCATATGTGACCACAAAATATAAACAGGCGAACAAGTTTACAGCGCTTTTAAAATAATAGAAAGTCATTGCAAAATTTGCGTTAATCAAACTTTTGGCTAAGATATTTCACTTCTAAGTATTCATCTAGTCCTTGTTTTGCACCTTCACGCCCTAATCCAGACTGCTTTATACCACCAAACGGTGTGGCTGAATTAGAGATCATCCCTTCATTAATACCTATCATGCCATACTCAAGCCTTCGTGACACTCGGTGGATCTGCGCAACATCTTGTGAGTAAAAATACGCCGCGAGCCCCTCCTCTACATTGTTCGCCAATGTCACACTTTGCTGTTCATCTACGAATGACATCACAGTTACAACAGGTCCAAAAATTTCCTGTCGCGCAATATCCATCTCTGGCAATACATCAGTCAAAATAATAGGTGACATAAATAAGCCACCTAGTTCAGTTCCTTGATAATGTAATTTTGCTCCTTGGCCAAGAGCTGCCTCAACCAGTGCCATGACTTTATTTTTCGCTTTTAAAGTAATTAAAGGGCCTAAATCTGTAGCTGGGTCCATACCCTCACCTACCCGTAGCCTCTTAGTCGCCTCAGTTAACTCCTCTATAAAGGGCACCATACAACTTTGTTCAACTAACACCCGATTGGCTGCCACACATGCCTGGCCGTTATTGCGAAACTTCGCAGCCATTAAGCCAGACACAGCACTTTTAATATTTGCTGTTTTATATACAATAAAAGGCGCATTACCACCTAACTCCATGGATGTCCGTTTTACCGTTTCAGCAGATTGTGCCAATAAAATTCGCCCGATTGTGGTTGAGCCAGTAAAGGTTAACTTACGAACCGCTGTGTGCTGGCAGTATTTAGCGATAAGCGCTGCAGGTTCTTGCGTTAATAAAACCTGCAAAGCACCAGCTTCCATACCAGCCTGATTTGCGAGCTTGGCTAACACTATCGCACTTAATGGCGTTTCTTCCGAAGGCTTTAATATAAAACTACACCCCGCGGCATACGCTGGCGCGACTTTACGGGTGATCATTGCTAACGGAAAGTTCCAAGGCGTTACGCCCAGTACCACGCCCACCGCTTCCTTTATCGTCATTAATTGGTGCTTACCATCCTGTGCTGGGATAACTTCACCGTAACTGCGCGTTGCTTCTTGTGCAAACCAATCCACAAAACTCGCCGCATAACGTACTTCACCTATGGCTTCATGCAAAGGTTTGCCTTGCTCAGATACCATTAACTCAGCCAAAGCTTGTTCATGCGACAAAATTAAAGCATACCATTTCTTCAAAACCTCAGCGCGCTGTATAGCTGACGTACACCGTAATTGCCTCAGTGCTTGCTGTGCACCGTGCAAAGCTAATTGACTGCCTTTCTCATCCACTGACGAGACCACTTTCACGACATTTTGATTCGCCGGATTTAATACGGTAAATGTATTAGTCGTTTGATAAGATGTACCATTGATAAAAGAGTGTTCATGTTCAAGAAGCAATTGCATTCGGGTATTCCTTCAATTTACCTATGACCGTCAATATGTCATAGTTATAGTGCTACAAACAAAAAACCGCAGCTCATGGGCTACGGTTTTCATCATAATAAATGACAGAGACTAAGGGCTGTTGATCTTTGCTGTTCTATTTTTGTTCTCTTTGAGCGTGCTTTTATCGCGGCGCTTAATGTGTGGCTTAGTGATCTAAGCGAATATTAAGCAACAAAGAGAAAAGGGCGCTCAAAAGAACCAGTAGGCAGCGCTTGATTGGCTTTTCTACTATGTTATCGGCTGACTCTCATGGAATAACCATGCTACGCAGCCTCTGCCTTGTATAAAAGCCAATCAAACTGCTGCAAAAATGAACCTAAAAGATCAACAGCCCCTAACTATTAATGATCTTCATTTACGATGTTTAAATTATACTTGGGAATTTCAACCACCAGATCTTCATCCGTGATAATAGCCTGACACCCTAAGCGAGATTCGGGCTCTAATCCCCATGCTTTATCCAGCATGTCATCTTCTAATTCGTCACTTTCATCTAATGAGTCAAACCCTTCACGTACCACAATGTGGCAAGTGGTACATGCACACGATTTCTCACATGCATGGGGAATGCTAATGCCATTTTTCAATGCCACGTTTAATACAGTTTCCCCTTTAGGTGCTTCAATAGCCGCGCCTTCAGGACATAATTCTTCATGGGGTAAAAAGATGATTTGTGGCATATTACACCTCGTCTACAGACTGCCCTTGCAGTGCTTGTTTAATTGATACATCCATACGACGTGATGCAAATTCGCTACTTGCGGCATCAACATGTTCAATGGCACTCTTAATTTGATCCGGTGACGTTGCTTGCTCACGCATGCTTGTCAACTTCGTCATCGCTTCACGTAAATCAGCAAGTTCTTGCTCATTTAATAAATTATTGTCTGTTAGCAAAGAGGCTTCCAAAGCTTCAAGTACTCTGAGCGCTTCTACTTGCTGCTCTTTTAGCATACGCGCTTGCATATCTTCTTTGGCGTTACTCATTGAGTCTTTGAGCATTTGAGCAACTTGATCATCAGATAAACCAAACGAAGGTTTAACTTGGATGTCAGCTTGGACACCAGTTGATTTTTCTGTGGCAGATACGCTCAGTAAGCCATCCGCATCCACTTTAAAAGTAACACGAATGTGAGCAGCACCCGCAGCCATCGGCGGTATGCCTTTTAAGCTAAATTTGGCCAGAGAACGACAATCGTCAACCAGCTCTCGTTCACCTTGGAGTACATGCAACGACATCGCCGTTTGACCATCTTTAAAGGTGGTGAACTCTTGCGCTCTCGCGACTGGTATTGTGGTATTTCGCGGGATTATCTTCTCAACTAAGCCACCCATCGTTTCTAGACCAAGCGACAAGGGTAATACATCCAATAGCAACATATCTGAGTCAGGCTTGTTACCGACTAAAATATCAGCTTGAATAGCCGCGCCTAATGCAACCACCCTATCTGGATCGATAGAAGTCAATGGCTGTTTTGCAAAAAAGCTTTCCACGTTTTCACGAATAACCGGCATCCGTGTCGAGCCACCCACCATGACAACCTGCAGTACTTCTTCGTTAGTCACACCGGCATCTTTCACTGCACGGCGACAAGCACGTAGAGTTTTCTTCACCAAAGGCATTACTAATTCTGCAAATTCGCCTTGTGTCACTGCTACGGTGTGAGTTTGCTGTCTAATGTCTAATTTAACGTTAACCGTTTTATAACCACTCAGCGCTTCTTTGCATGCTTTGGCTTTGTTCATAAATAAGCGTAATTCGTGCGCGTCTAAATCATCAATACCCACTTTTGATTTAAACAATGACACCAGCATAGAGTCAAAATCATCGCCACCTAAACTAGAATCACCGCCCGTTGCCAAGACTTCAAAAACGCCTTGGTTTAAGCGCAAAATAGAAATATCAAACGTTCCGCCGCCTAAATCATAAACCGCAATAACGCCTTCTTGGCCTGAGTCTAAGCCATAAGCCACTGCAGCTGCCGTAGGTTCATTTAGTAGCCTTAATATATTGAGCCCAGCAAGTTCAGCTGCATCTTTGGTGCTTTGACGTTGTGCATCATCAAAATAGGCCGGCACCGTGATCACTGCGCCCAGAATATCTTGACCAGCAAAACTTTCAACTGCACGTTGATTCAATGTTTTGAGTATTTCTGCTGATGCTTGAACTGGGTTAACTGCACCGGCGACAGTATTAATCGCAACGTTACCGCTTTGCTCAATAAACTCATAAGGCAACTGACCGTAACTTTGCTCGATTTCTGCTAACGTTTTACCTAAAAAACGCTTCACTGAAATTAAGGTATTAGTTGGGTCTTCAACAGATGCCTGCTGAGCTTGCTGACCAACAACGATCTGCTGCTGGTGATACCTAACCACAGAAGGTAACATAGCTGCACCAGATACATCAGTCAGCGTTTTAGCTTCACCGCTTTGTACCGTAGCAACTAATGAGTTAGTAGTTCCTAAATCTATACCAATCGCGAGTTTATGTTCATGTGGTGCCGCGCTCTGCCCCGGCTCAGCAATTTGCAATAAGGCCATTATGCTCTTCACTTTGCAGCTCACCTTCGAAAAGGTCAGCCTGTAAAATTAATCAAATAAACTGTCTTCAATACGTGCGAGTTCGTCACGTAATTTAAATACAAACTTAAGTTTACGAATGTTGTCAGCAGCTTCCTGTAATGCACTTTCATTGGCGTCATCGGCTAATTGCGTAAATAGCTGCGCACTATATTGTTTATCTAATGCGTCAATTTCAACTTCGAAGTCTTCAATGGCTTGTTCAACATCACTGCTATCAGGTAACTCTGAGAGCGTTTCACGTAATTCCATTTGCTGCATTAAAAAGAGCGGGTCTTGCAATGTTTGTTGTTCCGCTCGAATATCAACGCCACGCTCGCTAAGCATATATTCAGCACGCTTCAGAGGGTGTTTTAACACAGCCAATGCATCGTTAATTTCAGCTGTTTTTTGCACTGCAAGTAGCTTTTCACGTTCGCTCTTTCCAGCAAATTTGTCAGGATGTATAACGCGCTGTAAATCTAAATACTGTTTATTAATTTTAACTAAATCAACATCGTAGGCTACTGGAATACCGAACAACTCAAAGTAACGCATATCACTTATTCACTTATAAAAGGCTTTGCTAAAATACAATAAAGCCCCACTAAAGCAGGGCCCTATACCCAAAAGTATTTTTAGGTATGTTACATCCGTAAAACGAATAAGTTAAACAGTAAAGCTTTCTCCACAACCACACTCATCTTTCTGGTTTGGGTTGATAAATTTAAACCCTTCGTTCAAACCTTCTTTTGTGTAGTCTAGTTCTGTACCATCAATATACACTAAGCTCTTAGCATCAATGATGACTTTCACATCTTGGTGTTCAAAAACTTCATCACCTTCACTTAACTCATCAACAAATTCGAGTACATAAGCAAGACCTGAACAGCCCGTGGTTTTTATGCCAACACGCAAACCTAGCCCTTTGCCACGATTGTCTAAAAAGGTTCTAACTCGATCTGCTGCCGCGTCTGTTAATGTCACTGCCATAACTATTTACTCTTACTTTGCTTGTTTACTTTTGTAATCAGCAATTGCTGCTTGAATTGCATCTTCTGCTAGGATTGAACAGTGTATTTTCACTGGTGGTAATTCTAATTCTGCGGTGATATCGGTATTTTTAATTTCAGCAGCTTCATCTAGCGATTTACCTTTAACCCATTCAGTCACCAATGATGAAGACGCAATGGCGCTACCACAGCCATACGTTTTGAACTTAGCATCTTCAATAATACCGCCATCAGATACTTTGATTTGCAATTTCATTACGTCACCACATGCTGGTGCACCAACCATACCAGTTGCAACATTTGGATCATTTTTGTCTAAAGAACCTACGTTACGTGGGTTCTCTACGTGGTCAATTACTTTATCACTATACGCCATAATACTTTCCTCACTATATGCTCATAGCACTAAGCTACAAACAAAAATTGCTTAATGCTTAATGGTGTGCCCATTCAACGCTGTCTAGGTCTATGCCCTCTTGATGCATTTCCCAAAGCGGTGACATTTCACGTAAGCGGCCAATCGACTCTTTCATTAGTTTGACGGTATAGTCGATTTCTTCTTCTGTTGTGAAGCGGCCAATACTGAAACGAATTGAACTATGTGCAAGTTCATCGTTACGACCTAATGCTCTTAATACATATGAAGGCTCAAGGCTCGCTGAAGTACAGGCTGATCCTGATGATACCGCAATATCTTTCACGGCCATTAACAAAGACTCACCTTCAACAAAGTTAAAACTGATGTTTACGATACCTGGTACCGACTGTTCAATACAGCCATTGAAGTAAACTTCATCCATGCCATCTTCACCCATCACACCATCAATCAAACGCTGACGAAGCGCACTGATGTGTGCGTGATCTTTTTCGAAATCTTGTTTTGCAATACGAAATGCTGTGCCCATTCCAACTAACTGGTGTGTTGCCAAAGTACCAGAGCGCATACCGCGTTCATGACCACCACCATGCATTTGTGCTTCAAGACGAGCACGTGGTTTACGGCGAACATACAGTGCACCAACACCTTTAGGCCCGTATGCTTTGTGACCAGAGAAAGACATAAAATCAACTTTCAACTCTTTCAGGTCAATTTTAACTTTGCCTGCACTTTGTGCACCATCAACATGGAACATAATCTTGCGTTCACGGCACATATCACCAATAGTAGCAATGTCTTGAATAACACCTAGCTCGTTATTTACATGCATTACGCTCACTAAAATAGTGTCTTCGCGCATTGTCGCTTCTAACTTTTTAAGGTCAAGCAAACCATTTTCTTCAACTTCCATATAGGTTACTTCAAACCCTTGTCGCTCAAGCTCACGACATGTATCAATAACCGCTTTATGCTCGGTTTTTACCGTGATGACATGCTTACCTTTTTTCTGATAAAAGTTAGCCGCACCTTTAATTGCAAGGTTGTTTGACTCTGTAGCGCCAGAAGTGAATACAATTTCACGCGGATCTGCGTTAATTAAATCAGCGATATCATTACGCGCTTGGTCAACAAGTTCTTCTGCCTGCCACCCAAAACGGTGCGAGCGAGATGCTGGGTTGCCAAAATTCCCTTCCATTGTCAGGCATTGCATCATTTCATCGGCAACACGCTGATCAACCGGAGTGGTTGCTGCATAATCTAAATAAATCGGTAACTTCATTTGTTTCTCCGCTTGACGCCAACCTTAAAGTTGACAGCTCACTTGAATATTGTCTAATTGCTTCATCGCACTATTGACGCTGTTATCCTGACGTAATGCAACAGATTGCACCTCAGAATTCGCGACTAATTCGGCAAGGGAAATGTTTTTTAAAAAATCTTCGATACGCTGGCTTAAATCAGACCACAGTGTGTGCGTTAAACATCGCATCCCACTTTGGCAACCGCCCCCTTCTCCGTGACAACGTGTCGCGTCGACTGACTCATCGACCGCATTTATCACATCCCCTACAGAGATTGCTTGCGCATCACGACCAAGTAAATAGCCGCCGCCCGGACCTCGTACTGAGCTCACTAACCCATGTTTACGTAATCGAGCAAATAATTGTTCTAGGTAAGATAAAGATATTTCCTGACGACCAGAAATATCAGCAAGAGGGACTGGACCAGCTTTAGTATGCAACGCAACGTCTAACATTGCTGTTACCGCATATCTGCCTTTCGATGTTAATTTCATAAAGCCCCCGAGCTTGATTACCAAAGCGCAAATTTTAATTACCTGACTAAGATAGTCAAGTATTACTCACTTGTAATACCAGTCTAATCCAGATATTGCCCAAATACCCGACTAAACTACTCAAGTATTATCATATTGTAATTACCCGAGTAATTTAGTCAAGTATTATCTTGAGCAAATCGTGTTCGACTGAACAGCCTACTCACAATGATTATTTTTGTGTCGATTTATTTATCGAGGTTAAAATACCACGCAAAATATTGAGCTCTTGATCTTCAGGGCGTGCACGATTAAACAAACGCTTCAATTTAGTCATAACCATACCTGGGTGCTGCTTTACAATAAAATTAGTTTCATTAAGCGTACTTTCTAAATGCTCATAAAATAGTTCCATTTGCTTTGCGCTCGGATAAACTACGTCGTCCTCTTCAACTACCGCATCTTGTGTGGCAAGAAATGCCATACGTGTTTCATATGTTAACGTTTGCACTGCCATAGCTAAGTTTAAAGAGCTGTACTCTGGGTTTGCTGGAATACACACATGGAAGTTACATAGCTGTAGCTCTTCATTTGTTAAGCCACTATTCTCCCGACCAAAAACCAAGGCGACAGGGCCTGTACTTGACTCTTGAACTAGTTTCTCTGCGCATTCACGAGGGTTAACCATTGGCCATGACAGTGTCCGCGAACGTGCACTGGTACCAATCGTTAATGCACAACCATCAATGGCTTCTGATAAAGTACTGACGGTTTTCGCAGCACCAAGCACATCAGTTGCCCCCGCAGCTAAAGCACTCGCATGACTATCAACTTCACAAGCAGGGTCTACCAAATAGAGTTTGGATAATCCCATTGTTTTCATCGCCCGTGCGACTGAGCCAATATTGCCTGAGTGAGATGTATTTACTAATACAATGCGAATGTCTTCTAATGCCATGTTAATAAGCCCTGAGAAAAATAATGCGGGAGTTTATCACAGCTTGTGAACAGCTCCATAGTAAAACCCGTAGTAAAAAAATTAGTTCCACAAGATCATGAGCGTACAAAAAACCATCAATTTAATTTCACAATTATTGTTTACTTTGTATCAAAAGTCGCTAAAATACGCCGGCTTGAAATAATACTGTTCTTTTACAACCCAAAGGTAATGCTATGCATCCAATGTTAAACATTGCGGTACGCGCTGCGCGTAATGCAGGTAAAGTGATCTTACGTGCATGTGAAGATTTATCAAAAGTCGAAGCCCAACAAAAAGGCAGCAATGACTTTGTAACTAACATAGACAAAGACGCTGAAGCGATCATCCGCGATACGATTTTAAAAGCCTTCCCTGATCACTCTTTAGTGGGTGAAGAATTAGGTGTAATTACAGGTTCTGATGCAGATTACCAATGGGTTATCGATCCACTTGATGGCACAACTAACTTCATCAAGGGTATTCCTCACTTTGCAGTCTCAATTGCATTAAAAGTAAAAGGTCGCGTAGACCAAGCTGTTATCTACGATCCTATTCGTAGTGAATTATTCACAGCATCACGTGGACAAGGCGCTCAATTAAACAATACCCGCATCCGCGTTACTAAAAGTAACGAAATTGCAGGTTCTGTATTAGCCACTGGCTTCCCATTCAGACAAAAGCATCACCTAGACGCATACACAGAAGCGTTCAAAACATTGTTTATTCATACAGCTGACATTCGTCGTGCAGGTTCACCTGCATTAGATATGGCTTATGTTGCAGCAGGTCGTGTTGATGGTTTCTTTGAACTAGGATTAAAACCGTGGAACACCGCAGCAGGTGAACTACTCGTTAAAGAAGCGGGAGGTATGGTAATGGACTTCGCTGGGGGTGCAGGTTATAACCAAAGTGGTAACGTTATTTGTGGCTCACCTAAGCTTTGCCAACTAGTGGTTAAAGAAATTCGTCCAGTACTGACAGAATCATTACTGTGCTAATGAAATAAATATTCAAAAAAGGAGGCAATTGCCTCCTTTTTTATTGTCTTTAATATGCCTCGTTTAATTATTTTCAAAGTACGGGTTTCTCAACGTTATTACTCGTGCATCTTGCATTGGTAATGCGTTAAATTTAGCGGCAAAATACTGCTCAAATAGCATGTCAAATTCACCATTTTGTTGCATCAACGCCAATCCTTTTTTCAAGGCGTTAGCAACCTCAGGTTTCTTTTTACTTACAAAAAAATAAAATGCACTCGGGTAGTACAAATATAAATTGGGCAATATAACGAGGTCATCATTCTGTCGCTCAGCAAGCTCAGATCCGACTTCAATAAAAGAGCGTGGAAAATAATCAACTTTACCACGCGCTACCATAGCAAACATAGCTTGGTATTTAGACATAGGCCGTACTGGTAAATCATTAAATGCCAGTATTTTCGTATCAGGCCAGTCATGCCCTTGAACAGCGGTCAATTTTGCTAACTGAGCCTTTGTTTGTATTTTTTCAAAGCGTGACAAATGCGCACGGTTCACCAATAGCGCTCGTTTACCAATAAAACCTTTAAATAACGGGACCTGTATAGCAATCGCCAGTTGCTCTCTTTCAGGACTGGTCATACTCCAATGTAAATCCACCTCTCCTCTGCTTAAAGCAAGTAAAGTTCGCTGTTGATGTGGGTGAACTTGAATATGCTCTACTTTCGCGTCAAATTGCGCTGCAATTAATGCTCTATCAAGTAACTCATACAAATATAAATCGCGGTCATAAAGCACGCGCTGCTCTTTCGCTACATATAAAGTCGACACCGCATAAGATGTATTAGCCCAACTACACAATAGGCAAAGCCATATGAATCTCCCCATATGCTCGCTCCAAAATTGTTTTCATTTAAGCTACACGTTAGGTCACATTTACTCAAGGCTTATCGACTGCATTGAATAAAAAATCGAATTTACCTACTAAAGTATATATCAACTGTCATCATGCATTCTAAGGACGACACAGCTATTTAACCTCAGGTTTGGATAAGGGTTTTGGAATAGAAGATGTTTTGAAAACAAACTTACGTACAATCCAATGATGATATTTTGTTCAATATCAAGGCGCTTTTATGCAGTAATAGCGGGCTATTACAAATGAAAGCAACGCCGAGAGTGAGAAAAATAGCTTTATTGGGCAAATTTGCTTATCCACAGCTGAGGTTATTTAAACGGAACACTCGTGTACTGTCGTTTTTATTCTCACTATCGGGGCCGCTGGTTTACGACGATTGCAAACAAACAAATAACTATTGCGGTAGCGTTTCGCTTCTTTTTTGGCATCCGTCGCCAATGCAGCTACCTGATGACTGTTATTACAACTTTCTAAATCAGGTCTGACTAACCCGATTGACAGTGTTAATAAAGGCACAAACTGCTTTTGACCTTCCCTATTTGTCGCCCAATACCCCCCCGCTTCAACATGCTCAGATGTAAAAAATGCTTTCGACTGCAACTCAAACTGATTAATTATCTGATGACATAAGCGCTCAGCATCATCACCATCAAATACCACCATAAAGTCGTCTCCCCCTATATGCCCCACAAAACAGCTGCTTTGATCGCACACTTGAACCGTCACATCGGCCAATAACTTGATCACACTATCACCGCTTGCATAACCATATAAATCATTGAATTGCTTAAAATGATTTAAATCCACATAGGCCAATGAAAAGGTATTTTGTCTGCGTAAACGTTGTTCAATTGCTTCATTAATGGCTACGTTGCCTGGTAGCATAGTCAGAGGGTTTGCATGTTGAGCATGACGTATTTTTTCTTCGGTTATGTGCTTTAAAATATCTCGCAGCGGTGCAAGTCCTAGGTACTTAAGATCTCTCGTAACAATAATATGGCGTCGAATATCAAATTCTTGTTCTGTGATCTGCTGACTTACGACATCAAGCTTGGCGTTTTCATCGACAACAAGGGGCTGTTTATCCATCAGTTCAACAACCGACTTTTTAGCATACAATGCGTGACCATAAGGCGCAGCAAAAACTTCTGTCAGCTGATCCCGATGCAACAACCCAACAGGCTGTTGTTTCGCATTGATAACTGCTAAGCTCATCAGTGATTTATTCTGTTCAAACCGTTTATGGGCATCTTTACAGCGCGTACTTTGCCCTATTGCATCTTCAATTTGCGCTAAACACCCAACCGACATCGATGTTTCGTTATGATTACTTTGAGAACGTAAGTTCAATTGAGTGACTTGACTGGCTTCTAGTGCACGTGGGGGTTGGCGAGCGGGTTTTGCCAACAGAAAACCTTGTGCATGCACTATGCCCAGTTTTTCGAGTAGAGTGAGCTCTTCTAACCGCTCAATACCCTCTGCAATCACTGATGTTTTAGTGACTTTTGCCAGCTCAATAATTGATTTTAAAAACTCTTTTTTAACAATACTTTGATCACAATAATCGATAAAGTATCGGTCAACTTTAACAAAATCTGGACGTAATTCTGACCACTGCTTTAATCCCGAGTAACCCGCCCCTAAATCATCAATGGCAATACTAAAGCCTAATTGACGATAATGCTCGATGGTTTTGAGTAGCAAAAATCCATCGTCTACTTTATCTTGCTCTGTTACTTCAATGACGACTCGATTTGCAGACAAGCCATATTTTTCAACTAAGTGTAACGTTTCACCTTTGGGGTGACTTGGATCTAATAGCGTATTTGGGCTAACATTGATAAACAGCTTGCCTGGTAAATCCTGCTCAACAAACCGTGCGATAGCCTTTTCACGACACAACAGTTCTAATTCCGACAGCTTTCCTTGTTCACTGGCTATACAGAATAGACGCTCTGGAAACTCTAAACTCGTTCCAGAAATCCCACGACTCAAGGCTTCAAAGCCAAGAATATTCTGCTTAGAAATATCATATATTGGCTGAAATAAAGTACGCACAGCGCCCTGCTGCAATATATCTTCTAACGCTTGTAAATCAAGCAATGTTCTATTTGGCGCATTGTCCACTGAATTCAGACCAAGTTATTGAGTGATAATCGAACAAGCTACCAAGGTTGTATGACGTTTTTATTGCAACGCGCCAGTATGTCCCTATAAAGCGATATATGGCTCTGTTGTACACATAAAAAAACCAGTGACAAAGCACTGGTTTTTTATCATCGAATAATATGTTAGTAATTATTCAGCATCATCATAATCAATATCATCAGAAGGTGTTTTAAAACCTTCCTTTACGAGCACTTCTAAATAAAATGACGGTTGTTCTAAACGTGCTGCTTCATCGATACACTTATTAATTTCATGTACTTTGATAACATCTGCTTGCGACTCAGTGTGACCAAATCGACAATCGAAATCCCAATAATCAACCCCTGTTGGCAATGTCTTATTGCGCTCTCGACGAAGGTATTTCTTCACTTCATATTTGATTGCGTCAACTAAACGCGCAGGTTTCAACTTAGGGTGTGTCAAAGCAAAAGTTTTTTTCATGATGATCTCAATGTCAGGACAGTTGTTGTTACAGTCTGCCGAGTGATGGAAGTTAGTCTAACTATTTTACTGTAATTTATTGATGGTAGCGAATACTAAAAAGATATTTATGTAACGTCAGGTTTGGATAAGGGTTTTGGAATAGAAAACGTTTTGAAAACAAACTTACGTACAATTCAATGATGATATTTTGTTCAATATCAAGGCGCTTTTATGCAGTAATAGCCGGCTATTACAAATGAAAGCAACGCCGAGAGTGAGAAAAATAGCTTTATTGAGCGAATTCGCTTATCCAGAGCTGAGGTTATATAGACAGACTTCGGTATTTTCCCCGCAAACTTAATGGACGCAGTGTTATACGCTAGTATCGTACTACGGCATCTGCAATAAATGACATTCAGCTCTGCCTGATGTGTGACAAAATATAGGTCAATAGATTGCAGTTCACGCTAAATTACGTACACTCATTCTGTATAACATAAACAATACAAGCGAATAAAGATGCTAGGATTACCCGCTGCGAGAATCACGGATATGCATGTTTGCCCTATGGTCACTGGTATAGTGCCTCACGTTGGAGGCCCGATTTCTGGACCAAGTGTACCAAATGTATTAATTGGTAGCATGCCTGCTGCTGTAGTCGGTGACTTAGCGGTCTGTGTTGGACCTCCCGATAGTATCGTAAAAGGCAGTGTCACCGTTCTGATCAGTGGCCGACCAGCTGTAAGAATGGGCGACATGACAAGCCATGGAGGCAATATCATATTAGGGATGCCTAACGTGTTGATTGGCTAATTTTTGTGCGTTGAAATGGCTGTTAAAACAGCCATTTCTTCAATTTACAACCCCAATGTCAGATTTTGATACTCTTTCAATGGAAAACCCTTCATTGAACCGTGCCTATCAAGCCACTCGACCAAAATTTTCATCCATTGGTAACCCAACTTGAAATTCCAGATAGGGTTAAATAACGGAACATATTGCATTTGCACCAACTGAGCACGTAGCGTCTTCACATCTTGCTCACTTTCCATGATCCAAATGCGCCCATCAGGAAAATACACAACCGCTTCATAATCAATTTCATCAACCATAGGCCGACCAGCCTCATCGCTGTGATGCACCACCCAACCACCACTGCCTGCTTTCATGCATCCAGCATTTACCCGTACTGCAATTTCTTCCAATAGTAGGGACAAATTGCCCGTGTGTGCACCTTCCTGGCGGCCGTATTCATCATAAGTACGAATAAATCTATCACTGCCATCTACATCGCGTTGTAAGAAGTTATCTTTTTTACCGTTGGTTGCAGCCCTTACAACTTGCTGCTCTTCTTCAGAGAAAAAGCGCTCCTTAGGGAAAACCCCCCATAAGTCATAATCTCCAGTCTGAACACCTTTAAAATTAGAAGGCGCTTTAGCACCATATCCCAAAGGGTTTGTTAGCCCACACAACTGAGTGTAAGTTTGCCCTGACTCGAGCGTAATAACCTGCTTTCTGGCACCCGTGCACGCTTGAGCTAAGGCGTTATCTGGTGCATAACATACCGCCCAATCCCCGTTCCCTGGGCTATACGCTTTTGAGCCTTGTTGTAATGTGGCGACCTTAATCAAAACAAATTTATGATGCTGCCCGTCTTTTGCCGCAGCCGTAATGTTATACATATCATCACTGACTTTCTCTTCTTTGTAGTGTTTTTTCGCTCGGATCATCAATGCTGGCAACCCACTGCGACGCACTTCAGATATATACAATGGAATCGCCATCGCACCATACTTATTTATCGCCTCTGCAACTTTATTTTCTTGCCACCCAATTGCGCTGCCTCCTGTGCCTTTCTTCCCAAGTGCAGGATCGGCTAGTACAAAACCTGACATCGGACCCCAATCACATGATTTCGCTTTTACATGATAGCCCTTGGTCGCATAACCTTCATTAATCAACTGTGTGGCATAGATCCCCACTGCACGGGTTGAAACAACACAGTTTGTTTCTTCTGCAACCTTTGCAAACACGGCAGAGTGTGCCTCAGGTACACCCGCTAATAACTCCGCATTTTCACTGCCACTCTTCACAGGTTCTCCTTAATAATATGTCGAAATTGTTGTCATAAAAATCAGTGTTGTCAGCACTGGCCAAAACCATATGCCGGCAATTTTTTTGTAAAGTTTGGCATTACCGCGTGTCGCTTGCGCTTTATAGTATTTGTGCGCGATAAACATGAAGATTGACGCTAAGAAATACAGCAGAAAATAGAATATTTCAAAGTACACCACTTCATCTATTTGTAAGTGCTCACGGATGCTGTAATGCGCTAGCAATATGGTAAATACAACCGCTGTAATATTGTTCCTCAAGTCGCCATATGGGGTATATGCCATACTCACAATACATGCATACAATAAGCACACCATCACCATAACTGGTAATAGCGTCGTAACAAATGGGTCTAAGAATTCGCGCTCAATGTTAATACTGTAATTAAGTTCAGGGCTAATATCTTGATTGACAAAGCTATCCATTCCAAAGTTCGTATTGTAGTTTTGAAACGTATACTTAAAGTAACTTTGCTTGAGGCGTCATTCTTCCATCACAATATCTTTAGCCATAGCAGGATTATCTCTTTTTCCTAACTTTTCATAAGCTTCTAAGTCTGGTACCAATACAATACTGCTGCCCAAATCAGCTCCTTTAAGCCTCAATACGATATTTTTATGGTCAAATGGATATTTAGAGTAATCAAATTGCTGACGCGTAATCACTGAAAAGTACCAACCAACAACCAAACCGCCATCATTTAACTCTTTGCGGTATTGCTCTGTTATCGTTGATTCTATTGCTTCATTAAAGTTCACGCTGGCCGGGATCACATCGCGTTGCTTCGCCGTCAATTTTTGCCATACTAACCCCGTTAAGTGAACATTATTGGCATTTACAAACTCAATAGATTCAACATAAATACCTGTCGCCACATAGTTAGGCTCAGCAATGCGCATTTGCAACATGCGATTACGATAACTGGTCTCAAGTGCTTCTCGTTGTGCGGTTGATGTAATCACCACCGTACTGTCTTCTTCTATCGAGTTAAAACTCCGTGCAAACTCCAGCACAGTCACGGTGCTAAAAACCAATATGAGTGACACTGAAATATTATTCTGCGTCCAATTAATTTTACGCTGGCGAGTCAATAGAAAGATAGCAAACATCAATGCCGCAGCATAACAACTGACCGCAACAATATTCATTTGCCGCCTAGCATCTTTATCCATTTCGAACATATCCGCCGACATACGTGTGATCAAAACCCAATCAGTATGGGGGATCTTGGTACACGCGGCGTAATGTTCATCATTATCCATGGTTTCGCCATTAAAAAATAAATACGTCAAATCTTCGACAAAACAACCCTGTACTTTTTTTAAAAATTTAAACTCTGAATGTTCAGATAAACTCGCAGCATTTTCCCCTTCACGTACAAACGAAAATACCGGATGAGAAATCAAATTTTGCTGAGTCGAAAAAATAGTGCCGTAGCCACCTAAGCCAAATTTTAACTTCTTTAATGACGTTGTTAAATAATCTAAAGACACGTCGGAGGGCACCACCCCAATGGGCGCATCACCATTGCGCTGCGCCTCGACAGATGCAAAGAAAGGAACTGAGTAAGTACTCATTAACACGCTATTCTGCGGCTCGTAATAAGGCTCCGTCCAAATAGGACCTTCTTTTAATGGACGATGGTACCAACTAAACTCAATGTCAGGTTTATCATAATCCACCAAATTAAATTGACGTTCGACGCCCGTTAAGCGTTCAAAATAAGGGCTAAAATAGCGAGTGTAGCGTTCAAACTTATAGGGGTGAAACGTAACATTGAGAGAGAATAAATCCAAATTGTTATTGAACTCTTGCTCAACCATTTGTGGCACCAGCTGCTTATCTTCCAAAGCTGTTATACTTTGTGCGAAATTATCTACTGCGCTCATAGTCGCTGCTAACTTATCCCCCACTTGTTGGGCTGCGGAAAAAGTCTGTTGCTGCACTTGTGCCCGGATCTCACTCTGAAACCGACTATGTTTTTGATAAATAATAAAAGTACAGTACAGCGCTCAGCACACTAAATATAAGGCAAACAACTAAAACTGGCGTTGCTAACTGATTACCAATACTTTTCGCCGCTTTGATACTTTCTTGAGGGCTAATCGTCATTGTTCGTTTTTACTTTCATTTAATTTAACACACTCAAAGGTCATCTACGTTTTTCGAAAACTAACTATAGTAATGCCTGTAAAAAAACACCATGACCTTAATATTACATCGCATTTATACATGCTTAATGCTTTTGTCCTGCAATCACAGTATAACTGCTGTTCAATTTCTCAAGTTCCATGGCCAATGTTTGTAAAGCATTGCGCTCAGACTGAGCCGCGGCATTGAGTCGAGTCATTGCCGGCCTCCTCGGGCTGGTTCGGTGAGTTGCATCCAACTGAATCGCCCCGTGTTTGCCAGAGACTCTATAACTTGAGAAACTGGAACTATGAAAAAATCAAATCGCGATATATCAGAATTTCGTGAACGTGCAATTAGGCTTGTTACTACACAACAGCATGAATACCCTTCTCTTTGGGCTACGCTAGTATCGATTTCAGATAAACTTGGATGTAAACCAGAAATACTTAGAGCATGGGTCAAGAAATCTCAAGCTCAACCGTCTAAACCATCTTCTAACACTCAATCAACTGAAGAACGACTTGCCGCTTTAGAGCGCGAGAATAAAGAACTCAAGCGAACAAATGACATTTTGAGGCAGGCCGCCGCTTTTTTCGCCCAAGCGGAGCTCGACCGCAAACAGAAATAAGCGTGGCTTTTATAGATGCTTGTCGTGAGCATTACAGTGTCGAGTCAATTTGCAAGGAATTACCGATTGCACCATCAACGTATTATTCTCATAAACAGATACAAAGGGAGCCTGAGCGACTGCCTAACCGCAAAAAACGTGATGCTGAGCTGATGATACTCATTCGCGAAGTGTGGGAGGATAATATGTCAGTTTATGGTGCAAGAAAAATATGGAAACAGTTACAGCTTGACGAGCATCAAGTCGCTCGCTGTACGGTCGAACGATTGATGCGAATTATGGGCATTCAAGGTGTTCGTCGGGGGAAAGCACATAAGACAACGATACCTGACGAGCAACAAGATAAGCCATTGGATTTAGTTAATAGTCAATTTACTGCTGAGCAGCCGAATCAACTTTGGGTCGCTGATATTACCTATGTTGCCACATGGAGTGGCTTTGTTTACGCCGCTTTCGTGATAGATGTATTTTCACGATACATTGTAGGTTGGCGTGTATCAACGACAATGCACACAGAGCTTATTCTTGATGCGTTAGAGCAAGCTATTTGGCATCGTGGTAACCCCGAGGGGTTAATTCACCACAGTGACAGAGGCAGTCAATATTTATCGGTAAGGTACACTGAGCGACTTACTGAAGCTGGAATTCAGGCCTCTGTAGGGAGTGTGGGTGACTCTTATGATAATGCATTGGCTGAAACAATAAATGGTTTATTTAAAACAGAAGTTATTCGCAGAAATGGCCCGTGGAAAAATGTTGATGCTGTTGAATACGCAACGTTAGAGTGGGTTAATTGGTTTAAAAATCAACGCCTGTTATCTTCAATTGGGTATATTTCACCAGCTTGAAACAGGCTACTATGATAACTTAAATCAGTCAGGTAAAGTGGCTTGACTTAAACAACCTGGTCTCCGATGAACTCGGGGCGATTCACTAGACTGGGCAACATTCAGTAGGTTTCTTAGCTCTCTAAATTTCGCGCGCTGTTCTTTTAAGTAAATACCAACGTCTAATTCACTGTCTTGAGTAAATAGCAACATAAATGGCTAGATACTACTCCCTTGTAATTGCGATAAATTATAGAAACAGTTTGGAGCATATTAAGATAAAGTCAAGATAAGAATACACAGCCCCAACACCTCACACCACTTAACCAAAAATCTTATAATTAATTCCACAACCGTGACTAAAAAACACCTTAACCTTTGATAAATAACAAATTAAAATTTACACCACATCTCCATTTTTAATTCACTTTTTAGGAGTATTAAGCACTTAATTGGGTTTATATAATGATACTGAAATGTAATTAATATATTACAAAAAAGAATAAATTCCTCAGCAAAAGCAATAGATTTGTACTGAATTTATTCCATAAGAATACATCGATGTACACAATGACATAATGAATATTTCAAGTTAAACACTCAAAACTGTCTTCAATTAGAACCCAAGGCGACATCATGTAAACATGTAAAAAAGCAGGTGATATAACCTATTTTAATCAAGTGCCGATAGGTCCCTGTTCTTTCCCTGAATGTTTTAAAGGTAAACCACGGAAGCCTTATTAAAATGGCTAACGAAGCGTTAGAAGTTAGATAAGCTCATAAATTGAACTTATCTAATTAAATCACTATGACAGGTTGAGTTAAAGCGCTCCCTTTCGCTTTAACTACCAACTACTGTGGAACACTTTCTCAATTGAGTCACTTGCTCGAACCCGATTCCCCAGTTATCAGTACTCACTTCTTCAATCACCACAAACGTGGTAGCGGGATCTTTATTTAACACATCGACCATTAGCTGTGTGCACCCTTTAATAATGGTTTTTTTCTGGTCATTACTAACGTGTTCATCTGTTATTTTCACATTGATATACGGCATATTTTTGTTCCTTGTACATGAGTTTATGTATTTCTTTGGAGTCATTGCCCCTTAAGGTCCGTATACATTTTGCTGACTACTTGCCATTTCCCGTCTTCTTTAAGTAATCCTAAGAAATCAATATAATCAAATTCAAATATCGGGCAATGAACCTTAGCCATTGCTTGGTCTTTCACAACATCTACAGCCAATATTTGAAATGCATAGGGTTGATTGATGTGAGCTGGTACTGGTCGTTTATCAACATCGTTTAACCACTGTACCAAGGAGCGCCTTACTCCTGGTGCTTTTAGCCACACATCAGGATGAAATATCACTTTAAGCTTTTCAGCATCACCTTGATACAACCCTTCAAAATAGCATTGCAGTACATGTTCCACCGCAGCAAAGTCCTTATTCTGATCATCAGCAACTTGCATCACTTCCTCTCCATCAGTACGAAACTAGTTTTTTAACGTGGCCGCTTCCGCTTCATCGGCAAGTATAAAGCTCGGCATCGCTTGTACCCGTGATAGCATTGTTGCGGTTTTTTCTCCTATGGTAATTTCAATAGGAAAGTAATCTCCCCATCGTGCGTATACCGCGAGCATAATATCGGCAGCTGAGGGATGCTCGCCGCCTAAAAAATCCTGCTCCGCTAAACGATGCTCTACAATCTGCCATAACTGGCTAATACACTTCGCAGCACGATTTAATGTTTGCTGCTTTACTTTTTCATCATCGATATTCTGCGCCAAAAAAAATAATCGACCATATGCTGGATGCATCGTCGCGTTGGCAAACATGATATCTTGAATAGCCAGCTGCTTATTTCCCTGTGGAAACAACATATTCTGATGTTTGCTTAATATGTGTAACATGATCGCTGCCCCTTCAGTTAACGAGCGATCCCCATCTATTAAGACTGGTACCGTCGCAACCGGATTTACATCGGTGAAATTGTCGAGCTGACTTACTTCGATAAGTTTTACAGCTTGGCCTAGTTCACGTAATACAACATGAGTCGCAACAGAACATGCACCTTGTGCGTAATAAAGGGTATACATTACTTCTCCTTAAAAATAACACTGCTTAATTTGTTAATATCACCGCCAGTCAACCTTTCCTGACGACCCATCCTGCACCACGCACTCATGTCACAGGACAGCAACATATTAGCCATTCAATTTGTTTCCATATATAACAATAATGTGCATATACTGTTCTCAAATAGAGAACAGTTAGCACATACCAAAACACATAAACCACGGCAAAGAAGTGGGTATATAAAGCACATAAAAAATAGGGAGGATGTACCATGGATAAACTACGCGCCATGCAACTATTCGTTAAGCTCGCAGATTTAGGCAGCTTTACGCGTGTTGCTGAGCAAGTAAACGCATCAAAATCCATGATTAGTAAAGAAATTTCGAGATTAGAATCTGAGCTAGGTACGCGCCTGCTTCATCGCTCAACCCGAAATGTACAGCTGACTCACGCAGGAGAAGGGTATTTGCAACGTGCGCGTGAGATCTTAGCTAAAGTCGATGATGCCGATAATTTTGTCACTGATCTTCAACACAATATCCGTGGCAAACTCAAAATTAATGCCCCGATGGCATTGGGCCTTACTGATTTATCGATGCTATTTGCTGACTTTATGCACGCTCACCCTGATATCGAACTAGACATTCATTTAGGAGATGAAAATATCGACTTAGTTGAACAAGGTTTTGATTTAGGCTTTAGAGCATCCAGTACACCCATTGATGTAAACTATGTCGGCAAAGCACTTACTCAATTTACCTACAAAGTCTGTGCTGCCCCTCATTATTTAGCCCAACACGCTGCAATCTCAACCTCTCAAGATTTAAAAGATCACAATTGTTTTGTTTATAGCTACTTCCAGCACAAAAATATTTGGCCCATAGAGGATGGAATTGCTGTTAAAGGACGATTACGCGTAAACAACACGCAATTTATGATGGCCTCAATTCAAAAAGGGTTGGGCATCGGTTTTATTCCTGACTTTGTTTGCCAAAGCGCCATAGATAAAGGTGACGTAGTGGAAATATTAACTGACGCAACTAAGCCCAAATTAACCTTATACGCACTCTACCCAGCTCGGCATTTCGTACCCGCCAAACTAGTCACCTGTATTAATTATTTAGAGCAATGGTTTGAAAAAAAAAATTAGCATAAAAAGGTCGTTAAATACGACCTTCCCTGCAAATACAGTAACCGTATTTATAGTGGATATGAACACTAAGTCGCTACTGCACTCGTTCAATCAACCAAGTACACTAGCCACATTGCATGGCTAATGCTTGGGCTATATCTGATTGCCCCAATATGCGAGCATGGTGTGAAGAAACGTAATGCTTAACCGGCAAGCCTAATTTGCTTATTTTACTAACAAGTGTTTTTAAGCGTGAGTAAGTATCTAAGCTTGGCCAATTATTAGGGGAATGAAACGCGCTATTATAACTGCTGCCAAACATATCTTCACTAAACAGTATTTGCTCCGCTGGTAAATACATCACTAAATTGTGATCCGCATGACTATTTGGCACATCAAGTAACCTTACTTTTCCACCGGCCAATATCGTCTGGTTTTCTACCTTCACAATACGATCAGAGGGTAGATCAGGGAGGTGCTTTTTAATCCCGTCAATCGACGTTGGGTGTGCTAACAAATCTGCACCTTGAGCCACAATCTCTTTTAAACTCGACATATGATCAGTATGGTGATGGGTCACTAAGTGTTGTTTGACGGGTTTCTTATTCCCAGTAGTTGCCCTCAACAATGCAAGACTTTGTTGCCACGCGAGTGAATTATTCGCCTCACCCCACGCACCTGCGGAAATAAAATAGTCTCCCACATCTATAAATAATGTATAACCCCAGCCTTTACCGACAAAATACACCCCCGTGGCAAGCTCTCTTATGGTCATGCGAGATACGTCATAAAATGTATCAGTCGACGCACGCGAATAAGCCTTTGGCAAAGCAAAAATACGTGCCTGAGGTGGATCAAAATCCAACCCCCTTGAGTCCGTATAGTAAACAACCTGATTTGCTGTGCTCACAAACATGTTTTTTGCCCATACGATGCCATTTTTACGCTGATGTTCAAAGAAGTCATAGCTACGTAACTGCTGGCCATGTTTTTTTAATAACCGACTCACATAGCCTGTTTGCTGATCAATGAACACAGTGTACGCATCAAGTGTACTGTCATTCACTATTAACACATGCTGTGCGCGACCTTGAATGTAAGCTTCATCCACTAAACGCGCATGCATTCTCTGACGTACTAATTGCCTCACGATCAGTGGATCTAACAGTCGGCTAAAGCCTAAATCCGCATTGCTAAAATTCACTCTATGACTCTCAGTGTAGTTTTTTAAACAATGATCGGCTGTATACCCTTTTCCTTGTATAGATAGTCGATGAGTGCGCGTTTTATTCTTAACATCATGGTTGCCAATTAAGCGAGTCGTGTGCTGCTCCAATACCTTTTGTTCATTCTTAAAATCTATATAAACGTCAATCTGCTCGTTGCTCAAATGCTGGGTCATTGCGCCTTGTGACGAATACCCGCTTTGCATTTGAAAAAAGTGCTTTATGTTATCTCGATAGGTTATGTGTTTTAAATTCAGTAACTGCTCTCCCCCATAGGCAGAAACTGCTTTATCAATAATCTTGCGCTCAACTTCCCCCGCCATTGTCCCGACTGAACACAACAAAATTAGCATTGTCATCGCACACCACGCCATCGCCTTTCTATACACGCTATTCCCTTTCATTCATACCACCTCAGATTGAATTATTATGATTTGAGCCGATTAAATGCTATTTTCCTAGGTACACACAATAAAATGTACCTGATGAAATCATTAGGAATTACTGATGCTAAATATATGTATATTATTCAATGCATTATTGGAGTTAACAGCTCGACAGAGTGCGCAAGAATCCATTATATTCTTACTATTCAAGGTCGTAAAATGTAGGCACTATGTCTAAGGTAAATACTTTTTCTGTCGCTGGATTTGATATAAATCTCACGCGTTCGACAATCGTAAATCATCAGCGCCATACACATATTGAACCCAAAGTTCTCAAAGTGTTGTTATTGTTGGCACAACGACAAAATGAAGTGGTGACCCACCAAGAAATTATGACGCATGTTTGGGCTGGCACTGAAGTCGTACCCAATGCGTTACAGCGCTGTATTGCCATACTGCGCAAAGAGCTAGGAGACAATGCCAAAGAACAAAAGATTATCGCAACTCATCCGAAAATCGGCTATCGACTCATCGCGGATGTAACATGGCAAGTTCCTCATAAATCTGCCGTTCAAAACAATGAAAATGCACAGGTTACTTCATTGAAAAAGCCTGTGCTTTATACCTTGTTTAGCCTCGTGGTCGCCTTAATTATCACATTATTGACGATGAGTTATTGGCCAAAAGAAACGGCGTCAGCATTTCAAACCGTCTCAGTATTAACCCACACTGATGCCCATGAAAGCCATGCTATATTTAACCCCGATGCCAGTTACCTGATATTTAACCGATATGCCGGCGCATGTAAAAGCCATTTATGGGCCAAACACCATACCACTGGGAAAGAAACGCAGCTCACCAAACATGCCGGTTATTATGGCGCAACCAGTTTCACACCAGATGGCCGAGAGCTGGTATTTTCAGCCAAAACTGACTGTAATAATACACCATCAACAACAGAGACCAATAATGTGAACAACGCATGCTGGAGCATTGCCACACTTGATTTTGCGCAGGCTCTATCTGCACCTGTTGCGCCACAGCAGCGCTTTTTGTGCCAAGTAAATACCCTTAAAAAACCGCTGGCACTGTCAAATCATAACTATGTTTTTTTACACTCGCACGCGGGCCAATATAGCCTGATGCGATATAATGACTTGAACAAATCTATACAGGTTATTTATGAGCATAAACAAGATGTGATATATCATTTTGACTATGACACACGACATCAGCGTTATGCGATTATCAGCCGCAGCCCACAGCTGAGTACCTACCTCACCTTGCTCGATAAAAACGCCAAACTACTGAGTAAAAGCCCCATAGAACTCCCCAACAACGTCAGTAAATATACAAACGTATTGGCAAATTTTGACGCACAAGGACACGCCTTACTCGCCATTCTAAATGGGCACTTATACACCTTAGAAATAAACGGGGGCTTAACTGCGCAAAAAACGCCTCTTAGTAACTTTGTTTCTGTAGAGCAACACCCTAATGGCCACTCACTGATAGCCGTCGTGGGTAATAAAGACATAGACATCGCACAACTAAACAGCAGCACCACAAACACTCAACGGCATAAATCGCGGTTAAATAGCCAATCATTACCTTTTACTAGCTTGGCGCGCACGTCAGCGCAAGAACGCAATGCCACATATCAACCTCATGGCGACAACATCGCGTTTATTTCAGATAGAAATGGTCATGATCAACTTTGGCTTTGGCAAAATAGCCAGGTCACTCAAGTCAGTTCTCATACTGCTCGGCACCGTATTCACAATTACAGCTGGTCACCTGAAGGGAAACGTATGGCTTGGGTGTCTAACGATCAACTCATGATCTCTGACTTAAAAGGCAATATATCGACAGTAAACACTAATAAACTGTTATATTCTGCGTTAACTTGGTACACCGACAATCACATTCTGGTGTTATTACATGACCCAGTGCAAAACGGGCTTTATGACCTTAATATCTCCACAAACACCCTAACGGCACTCAATATTAACCATGTAGAGAATGCGTGGGTCAACCAAGAACAGTTAATTTATAGCACCTTAAACGGGCGAGTTTTCTCACGTGTATTCAATGAGACCCATGCACCCAGCCAGCATTTAACAGCACTGAATGGCAAAGCCATGTTTTTACATGATCAACAGCTTTATAGTGTGAACCCAACAACGAAAACCCTCAATCAATACAATCTCACTGGACAACGCTTAAAAACCGTCATGCAGCTCAAAGATACTGCATGGAAAGTCACAGATCTTAAAGACAATAAACTATTATTGAGCCAATTTATCGCCATTAACCAGGAAGTTGTTTTGTTGGAGTAAACACCTTTGTATATTTCAGACAGCAGCACAAATGCATGGTATTGTATTGACTTTTAATAACATACCCATTTGATTTTCGAACTCGTTTCATCGATGTTTTTTCAGTCGTTCCACCTTGGATATAAACATTAATAGACTCATAGCTCAGTACTCGTTCACCTTTTGCATTTTCTTCTTCAAAAATCCAAAGGCGAATTCTAGATAAAGTACCTTTTAGAAAATTATTAGGTGATGGCCGCTTTAACACATAGCAACCAGATTGCCTGTCTAAATCATATGAAATTAGGAAAAAACAAAAACTGATAGTTTAATGATAATTGGTGATATCCAATGATATTTTTAGATCACCGCACAGTGCTTACTTACTGACTTCTTGTTATTTCCGCAATTTTCTCATATTCTATCTTTGTTCATTATAGAGATAGAGCAATGACAGACGAAATACTGACAATTCAAGAGGTTGCAACATACCTAAAGTTGAATGAAAAAACGGCTTATCGCCTAGCGAGTGAAGGAAAGCTACCGGGGTTTAAGGTTGGCGGGTCATGGCGGTTTAAGCGTATTGATTTAGAAAAATGGATTGAAGAACAAAAACAATAAATAAGGATATAGTGTGATCCCCAATTATCAACAATTTATGCGTCCTTTTTTGGAAGCCGCAAATGCAGCAGATGGCAATGAAATAAAGCTTCGTGATGTCATTAATCAACTTGCCGAGCAGTTCAATTTATCTGATAAAGAAAAGTCTGAAACGCTGCCAAGTGGCAGGCAAAGTATATTAGATAATCGAGTTGGTTGGGCACGTACATATTTAACCAAAGCTGGTTTGTTAGAGGCTACTCGTAGGACACATTTTGTTATAACTCCTCGCGGCAAAGAAGCCCTGTTAGAAAATGTGGATATCAACAATAAATATTTCAAGAAGTTTGATGAATTCATTGCTTTTAAGCAAAAAAGTAATGATGACATCGAAGCTGAAAGTGAATCCAATCTCCTTGAGCAAGAAAACATTTCAACGCCTGATGAAATATTAAGAGCTGCGTATAAAAAAGTTAATGAAGCGCTAGCCCAAGATATTTTAGAACGCACCCGAAAAGTTACCCCTGATTTCTTTGAAGATTTATTGATCGAGCTTCTCATTGCTATGGGTTACGGTGGTGCTGGCGAAGGCGCAGCACATGCCCTTGGTAAAACGGGAGATAATGGTGTTGACGGTGTTATTGACCAAGACCCACTAGGTGTCGATCAAATATATATTCAAGCTAAACGTTACGCTGAAGGTAATAACGTTGGTGCTGGTGACATTCGAGACTTCTTCGGTGCGTTAAACCTTAAGAAAGCACAAAAAGGTATCTTCATTACAACATCTGAATTCACAGCATCAGCAAAACAAACGGCACAAGATTTAGGTACACGTATCGTACTGATTGACGGAAATGAATTAGCGAAGCTCATGCTGAGATATAACATTGGCAGCAGAGATGAACAGGTATTACACCTGAAGAAAATAGACGAAGAATTTTTTGAAGCTTAAACCATAGACTCATGTGTTTAGGCTCTACTTAAGAATTAGGAACAGTTTTAACTATGAATAAGCAACAACTAGCAGCCAAAATCTGGGAATCAGCCAACCAGATGCGTTCTAAAATTGAAGCGAACGATTACAAAGATTTTATTTTGGGCTTTATTTTTTATAAGTATGTCAGTGATCAACTAGTCAGCTTTGTAAAAGAACAAGGCATGACTGAAGATGATATAAAAGCCTTAAGTGAAGACGATCCAGAAACCCTAGAATACGTGAAAAAAGAGCTAGGCTATTTTATCTCTTACGATAATTTATTTTCTACTTGGGTTGATCCAAAAGCAGATTTTGATGAATCAAACGTGCGTGATGCGCTATCTGCCTTTGCTAGGCTTATCCATCCAAATCACAAAAAATTGTTTGAAGGTATTTTTACCACACTTGAAACGGGTCTTAGTAAGTTAGGTGAAAGTTCAGGTAAACGTACTAAAGCCATCAGTGATCTATTACACCTAATTAAAAGCATCCCTATGGACAGCAAACTTGGTTACGATGTGCTGGGTTATATCTACGAATATCTAATTGAAAAGTTTGCTTCAAATGCAGGTAAAAAAGCAGGCGAATTTTACACGCCACACGAAGTGTCATTGCTTATGTCCGAAATCACCGCGCATGAGTTAAAACATAAAGACAAAATTAAAATTTACGATCCAACTTCAGGCTCAGGCTCATTACTGATAAACATAGGTAGCTCTGTCGCTAAATATGCAAAAAGTAAAGATGACATACAATACTTTGCGCAAGAACTAAAAGAGCCTACCTATAACTTAACTCGTATGAACCTAATCATGCGTGGTATTAAACCAAACAACATCACCACCCGAAATGGTGACACCTTAGAAGATGATTGGCCATATTTTGATGAAAGCGACCCACTAGCAACTTACGAGCCTTTGTATGTAGATGCAGTTGTATCAAACCCGCCTTATTCACAAGCTTGGGATCCAAGCTTTAAAGACAGTGACCCTCGCTACTCACGCTTTGGGTTAGCACCTAAAACAAAAGCTGATTTTGCCTTTTTATTACACGACCTATACCACCTAAAACCCGATGGCATTATGACCATTGTATTACCGCACGGTGTCTTATTCCGTGGCGGCGAAGAAGGTGTAATTCGAGAACAGTTAATTGAGCAAAATCACATTGATGCCATTATCGGTTTACCGGCCAACATCTTTTTTGGCACGGGTATTCCAACCGTTATTATCGTATTGAAACAAAAACGACAAAACACTGACGTACTGATTGTTGATGCCTCTAAATACTTTGTTAAAGAAGGTAAAAACAATAAGTTACAAGCGTCTGATATTAAGCGTATTGCCGATGCTTATATTAATCGTGAAAGTAACGACAAATTCTCAAAAGTAGTAAGCAAGCAAACCATTTGCGACAACGCTTATAATTTAAATATACCGCGTTATGTTGATTCTTCTGCCGAAGCACAAAGTTGGGATTTACACGCTACCATGTTAGGTGGTATCCCCAACAATGAAATCGCCAGTTTACAAAGTTATTGGCAAGCCTTACCACACCTGCACGATGCTTTATTCAAGCCAAAATCCGCAGCATACAGTGAGCTTGCCGTTACCAAAGAGTCGGTAAACGATACCATTAGCCAACATCCGCAAGTGCTGGAGTTTATTACCACTTATAACCAAGCTTTTACAGGTGCTAATGGTAATAATAGCTATGAGGACTATTTAAATACTACCCTTATTCAAGAGTGGCAAACCGTTAATCGTGATCAAGTCGAAGCAGACCTTAGTGAAGAGTTGTTCAGCCGCCTAGCACCCATTGCCCTTATTGATAAATACCAAGCTTACCAATATCAAAATAACCAATGGCAAATCATTAGCGCCGACTTAGAAATGATGCAAACCGAAAGCTTTGCCGCCACTAAACAAGTGGATGCCAACATGGTGATAAAGAAGAAGGCAGGTAAAGATACCGAGGTGCAAGACCCTAATACCCCTTGGAAAGGCCATATACTGCCGTTTGACTTAGTGCAACAAACTCATTTGAGCGAAGAATTACAAGCTTTAGCAAGACAAGAAACTCGTTTAAGTGAAGTCGCCAGTAGCCTAGAAGGCATTTTTGAATCCTTGACCGAAGAGGATAAAGAGCAAGACACCGTCAAAGAAAGTAAAGACGCTTTTGTAAATGCTGAAGTTGGTAAAGCAGCTAAAGCATTCCTAAAAGAGCAAAAAGACAGCAAAGTTAAGTTTGAACAGGAAAGCTACGAAGCAAAGATAATTGCAGCTAATAAACTAATTAACGAAGAAAAAGCCTTGAAAAAAGCAGTTAAAGAAGCTGCAATGGCCTTGCACCTAAAAACAAAAAACACCATCGAAAATTTAACCGATGAGCAGGTGAATGAACTATTATATCTAAAGTGGATTGAGCCACTTAGCCAAGAATTGGCCGCAATGCCAAGCAATATTATTCGCCAACTCACCCTTCAAGTTCAAGCCCTTGCCGATAAATATGCGACAACTTATTCACAAGTAGCGAGTGAAATAAAAGCCACCGAACAAGAATTAGCCGAAATGATGGATGAACTGACGGGTAATGAGTTTGATCAGCAAGGCTTGGTAGAACTGACCAACTTGTTGAAGGGCGAATAAGATGAATGTAGAAAAGAAAACCCCTGAAATACGGTTTAAAGGTTTCGATGGCGAATGGAAGCTGTTCTCATTAGGAGAACTTGGTTCAGTTGCAACAAATAAGCGTATTTTTATTCATGAAACTTCGTTAATCGGCGATGTACCTTTTTATAAAATTGGTACTTTTGGCAGGGAGCCAAAACTGTTTATCTCTCAAGAGCTTTTTGATGATTATAAAAAGCGATATCCGTTTCCTGAAAAAGGAGATCTATTATTTTCAGTGATAGGTAGCATAGGTAGAGTTGTAGAATATACGGGTGAAGACGAATATTTTCAAGATTCAAATGTTGTATGGCTTAAGCATGATGGCGCTATTGTAAATTCATTTTTAAAACAATTTTATTCTATCGTGGAATGGGAAGGGATAGAAGGAAGCACAATTAAGCACCTATATAACCGAACTATCCTAGGGACAAAAATTCAGACGCCTTCCAGAGAAGAACAAACCCAAATAGGCAACACCTTCCAAAAGCTCGATAGCCTAATTAACCAACATCAACAAAAACATGACAAGCTCAGTAACATTAAAAAAGCCATGCTGGAAAAAATGTTTCCTAAACAAGGCGAAACCACCCCAGAAATCCGTTTTAAAGGGTTTCATGGGGAGTGGGAGAAGAAGGCTATTTGTGACCTATTTACTGTTACTCGTGGTAGTGTCTTGGCTACAACGAAAACAAGCCCAACACCAAGTCCTGACAAATGTTATCCAGTATATTCATCACAAACAAAAAATAATGGTTTGATGGGTTTTTATCATGAGTACTTATTTGAAAGCGCGATCACATGGACAACTGATGGCGCTAATGCTGGTACTGTAAATTTTAGGGAAGGAAAGTTCTATAGCACGAATGTCAACGGCGTCCTCTTGTCAAATGAAGGTTATGCAAACAACGCTATTGCAGAAATATTAAACAAAGAAGCTTGGAGACATGTTTCTCATGTCGGTAATCCTAAGCTAATGAATAATGTTATGAGTGCAATAAAAATAACAATTCCCAACTCTGTTGAAGAACAAACCGCCATAGGCAACTACTTCCTAAAGCTTGATGACCTTATTAACCAACACCAACAAAAAATCACCAAACTTAATAACATCAAGCAGGCCTGCTTGAAGAAGATGTTTGTCTAGCAAGGAGCATGATAGAAACATGACTACGTTTAAAACCGAAGCACAATTTGAACAGGCTTTTATTGAAATTCTTAGGCAAAAGGGCTGGGGTGAGTATCCTGTTCTAAAAAATAAAACTGAGGCTGATTTACTTCAAAACTGGGCGACCATTTTATTTGAAAATAATCGCCAACGTGACCGTTTAAATGATGTACCGCTTACGATGAGCGAAATGCAGAAAATTATTGAACAAATAAAAGAGCTGAAAACGCCGCTCAAGCTCAATGGTTTAATAAATGGCAAAACGGTTGCTATTAAACGTGATAACCCTGCCGACCCTGAGCACTTAGGCAAAGAAGTCAGCTTAAAAATATATGACCGCCAAGAAATAGCCGCAGGCCAAAGCCGCTATCAAATAGTACAGCAACCTAAGTTTGAACGCGGTAGTCCACTTCGTAACGACAGGCGTGGCGATGTATTGTTATTAATTAACGGTATGCCGGTGATTCATGTTGAGCTTAAGCGAAGCGGTGTACCAGTAAGCCAAGCGGTAAACCAAATTGAAAAATACAGCAAAGAAGGCATTTTTAGTGGGCTGTTTTCACTTATTCAAGTGTTTGTGGCGATGGAACCGAACGAGGCCAAATACTTTGCTAACCCGGGACTAGACGGTAAGTTTAATCCTGACTATCAATTTAACTGGGCTGATTTTATGAACGAGCCCAAAAACAACTGGAAAGATGTTACATCTGACCTGTTGTCGATTCCTATGGCACATGAATTAATCGGCTTTTATACCGTGGCCGATGATACCGATGGCGTGCTAAAGGTAATGCGCAGTTACCAAATAGCAGCCGCCAAAGCTATCTCCGATAAAGTAGCTAAAACAAAGTGGAAGCAAATAGGCTCTAATAGTGACCGATTAGGCGGTTTTGTATGGCATACCACGGGTTCAGGTAAAACCATGACCAGCTTTAAATCAGCGCAGCTCATTGCACAGTCTAAAGACGCTGATAAAGTTCTGTTTTTAATGGACAGAATTGAGCTAGGTACCCAGTCGCTAGAAGAATATCGCAACTTTGCTGGTGATGGTGAAGAGGTGCAAGCCACTGAAAATACCGATGTATTAGTCACTAAACTAAAAAGCTCTAAACCATCTGACACCTTAATTGTTAGCTCGATTCAAAAAGTAAGTAATATTTCTGACACCGTTGATGATGAAGGTACAGTCACTAACTCGGCTGATCTTGAAATAATGCGTTCAAAACGCATTGTATTCATTATTGATGAAGCGCATCGCTCTACCATGAGTGCGGGTAAAGAAGATAACGAAGGTATGTTAATTAAGATTAAAAAGACATTTCCTAACGCTTTATTTTTTGGCTTTACCGGCACACCAATTCATGATGAAAACCAAGTCAATAAAAACACTACCGCAGATGTTTTTGGTGACGAGCTGCATCGTTATAGCATTGCTGATGGAATTCGGGACGGTAATGTATTAGGTTTTGACCCTTATAAAGTACCTACCTTTAAAGACAGCGATTTAAGAAAAGAAGTTGCCTTAGCCCAAGCTAAAGCCGATTCTGTAGTTGATGCGATGGCTGAACCTGCGAAAAAGAAAAAGTTTAACCACTTTATGAACGACGTGGCTATGGTAGGCCACAAAGATGCCATGGGAAAGTACCACAAAGGAATTGAAGACTATGTACCTAAAAGCCAATATTTAACTGATGCCCACCAAGAAAAAGTGGTAACGGATATTTTAAATGAATGGGATGTGCTTAGCCAAGGAAGTAAATTTCACGCGATTTTAGCAACTAACAGTATTAGTGAGGCTATTGATTACTACCGTAGGCTAAAGGTAGCGAAGCCCGAGCTGAAAGTATCAGCTTTATTTGACCCTAATATTGATAATGATGGTGGAAACGACCGCAGCCCAACGTTTAAAGGTGATGGCCTAGACGAAATAATGGCCGACTATAATGAACGCTACGGGAAGAAGTTTGACTTTGCTCGCCATGCAGCCTTTAAAAAAGATTTAGCCGCACGTCTTGCTCATAAAAAGCCTTACGAACGTATTCATACTAAGCCTGCTCAGCAATTGGATTTACTGATAGTAGTCAACCAAATGCTAACCGGTTTTGACTCCAAGTGGCTCAATACCTTGTATTTGGACAAGGTAATGGAATACCAAAATATTATCCAAGCATTTTCACGTACCAACCGCTTATTTGGCCCCGATAAACCACATGGCATCATTCGCTATTACCGCTACCCACACACTATGGAGCAGCACATAAATGATGCGGTAAAACTCTATTCTGGTGACCGACCTATTGGTTTATTTGTAGACCGCATAGAAAGCAATCTTGAAGCCATGAATGATTTATCGGCTGACATTGCCGAGCTGTTTGAAAGTACGGGTATTGAAAACTTCGAAAAATTACCTGAAGATACAGAAGCTTGTGCTAAATTTGCTAAATTATTCAAAACATTTAACCAACACTTAGAGTCGGCAAAGGTGCAAGGTTTGCGCTGGGATAAGCTGACATATGCATGTGGTGAAAATAATGAACACGAGGTAACGCTTGCACTAAATGAGCAAACATACATAAGCCTTGTACAACGTTATAAAGAACTAGCAAGTAAAGCAGAAAATGTTAGCACTGGTGGGGCTGAAGTTGCCTTTGATATTAGTGGCTACTTGACCGAGTTTTATACAGGTAAAATTGATGCCGACTACATGAATAGTCGCTTTGATAAATATTTAAAAGAATTAGATCAAGGTTATGATAAAGCCTCTACTGAACTTACACTTAACGAGTTGCATAAATCATTTTCATCACTTACTCAAAGCGAGCAAAAATACGCTAAATTGTTTTTACATGATTTACAGCGTGGTGATGCGCAGTTATCTGAAGAAAAAAGCTTTAGAGACTATATTAATGATTACCAAGACAATGCGGAAAATGCTCGAATTAACGTTGTTGTGGAAGTACTTGGGCTTGATAAAGAGTTGCTTATAGAGTTAATTAAAAGCGATATTAACGAGAAAAACATAGCTGATTTTGGACGATTCAATGCGCTTAAAAATAGTGTAGATAAAGCAAAAGCTAAAGTTTATTTTGAAGAGAAAGACGGCAGCACAATTCCTCCATTTAAACTAAACATCCGTATAGATAAGTTTTTACAGCAATTCATTCTAGAGCAATCTGAAGATTTATTTAGTGATACATCAGCAGAGTTGGTTAACGATGCTCAGACTACAACTCCTTCACCTTTATTGCTTGGTGATAAAAAGTTATATCGGACACCCCAAATTTCAAAACTTCAGCAATCACAAGAGTTAGTCCGCATCAAATTATCAATTGACGCCGTGTATGAACACAAACCAGAGTCATTATTCACCACAGGGTATTACGCAGAGCTTAAGCAACTTGGAGTAGTATCAGATTCAATACTAGATGTAACTATAAGTACATTATCAGAGCTTGAATTGATGAACAAAGACAATGGGTTGCCCTTATATAGCGAAGGCGAAGATGGTGTAGTTTGGTCACTCCAGAAGGCAAGCGAGGGTTCGATAACTTTAGAAATAGTACTAAGTTACATTGCCTCAGGAGTTGGCATAGGAATAGGAACAGTTGCACCCTTTGCTTTTTTAAAGTTTCTTGAAAAATATCCGAAATATGCTGATGGGTTTGAAAGATTAAAGAAAGATCTTTTTGGTCGGTATCAAAAGCCCGATAAAAAGCTTGTTATCATAACGGATAATTTAGATGAAGAGCTTAAAAAACTAAGAACGAGTCAAAAAGTCCAAAATATGTAAACATGCCTTTCAAGAAACGAAGACTATCTATATGGCTTAACTATCAATGATTTAAGCTATTTTAGCTGTATATTATAAAGAGATTGTCTTCGTTGCTGAATCAAAAGTCTTCGTTTTATTTATCAGAAAACACTTGTGTAGCGATAATAAAGCTTGCCCGTAAGGAAAGTTTTATACCTTAAAGTTTGCCCGTAGTGCACCTAAATAAAATCTAACAGGAGCTTTTCATTAACCCTAGCCACTTTCCAACCATTAGCCTTTAGTCTTTCAAAGTCTTCACTTGTCCAATCTATGTTACTTTTGGCTGTTTTTTTATGAGATTCAGGAATAGCCAAACAAATGAGGTGAGTGGGCCTCGTTAACCCAACATAAAGTGTGTTTATCCAACCCTTTTGCAAACCAGTTGCTTCAGTAGCTTTTAATTCTCCTAGAAGATAAGGCTTCAATTGACCAAGTATTGGCCCCCTATTTGTGCTTTCAAGCAATAGAGTAGCTGTATGAGTCTGACCCTTGACCGAATGGATAGTACCAATCCTAAGTTCAATTGCGCCCTCACTGCCATTGAATTTATGCCTATATAAGTTATTTCTTTCGCCCGTGCCTTCTTCGAGCTGACTATCAGGAAGGTCCACTTCATGCCAATCAAGAAACTTGATTCCAGTTAGATCGATATCAGCTCTATCTATAAGAGATCTAATCACCTTGAGAACAGCTGCAGTTAAAGTTCCCCAGCTATGCTCATCTACTCTATTGGAGCTAGTCAATGACTGCAGAACAAGTTGGGTATAGACTTCTGACAAAGCATCACCGACTTCACGCTTAATAGCTCGATGTTTATTTGCCACTGACTTAATCTTCGAAAAACTTGTGCCTTTGATATTATCGAGGCTATCACTACAGATCAAAAAGCAAGCTCTCAATACACCCTCGGCAAACTTTTCCATACCTACAGATAGGCTCTTGGTATCTCTAATAAGATATCATCCATGATTTAGGTAATCAATTAAGTAGCTATGCTGCTGATATTCTTTAGTCATCTTATCAGCAATATATGGCGTATAATAATCCCTAATAGTTCTTGCAAACTCTTCAGTTGAAGGAGCTCCATCCCTCTCTTCATGTACATGGGAACACACCTTCACATTTGCAGATTCAAGCTCAAAAGAGGCTAGTTCCTTTGATAGAAGTTCTGCAAATGCTGGAATAACAAAACTTCTGGTCTCTTCAGTAAACACCAATACACAATGGTTACAACCTCCATTAGAAGTAGCTCTCACTCCTCTCATATCTACGCTTAAAGGATTTGTCTCAAAGTTCATAGCTATTGATGAAATACTCTGATCAAATCTATGGCTAACAGGTAAGGTCAACTTAAGAATATTTGATGAAGGGTATGGATCTAATCCATCTGGCGGAATGGGAGGCTCAAAAGTGTAGATGGTTTGATTAGCATCTCCAAGTCTCTGCCTCGTAACTATATCTACATCAGGTCTTTCAGATAAAAAAAGTTTGTGAAGCATTTCAGCCTGAGAAGAGGAGGTATCTTGAGCTTCATCAATAAACAGAAGAGGAAATCTTGCTCTAATTAATTTATATACATCTTCAGATGTATTCATTAGTGCGTTAGAGAAAACAAAGATATCACTAAAACACAAAACGCCCTTTCTCACCACCTCTTCGAGGCATTTTTTAAGTAACAACTCTAGATCTGCAGTAAGATCTAACGGCTGATCTCCTCCGAAAGCACTCACACGAACGGCGTTATAAGACTCATCAACTATCTTCCAATAAATAGGAATGCCCAATCGCCTTTCTGACACATCTTTCTTCTCGTGATCAGCTAACCATTGCTGAGCTTCAATATGTTTTATCGAAGTAGGTTTCGAACTAGAAATATTATCTAACCGTTTCTTAACTTGCTCTGCAACAAAGTGATCAGTTAAGAGGAAGTAATTTTCTTTTTGTAGCAACTTACGCCTTTGAGAGCGACAAAGATCATCATCAATACTAACTAATGGAATGCCTCTTGAGTTTAAATATGGTTTAGCTAAAAAATCACTAAAAAAACTGTGAATAGTTCCTATGAAATGAGGGTGACGAAGAAGCCTTTGCCCTTCAAATGTACTTCCTAGCCGCTCCTGAATTTCTTCTCTTGCTGCATTTGTCATAGACAGAACACAGATCCCCTTCGTTTTTGATGTCCAATAACGTGATAATAGAGCTAACTTAGCAACTAGTACTGTTGTTTTTCCGCTACCAGGGCATGCCTCAACATCTAATTCATCAAGGTTTTGTAAAACGGCTATTTGATGCTGATCAAAACCATTTTTTAACCCTAAAACTAATTCTACCCATTTGATATCTTCCTCAGAAAATGGAGGTTCATCTTTGTTCTGATTACAGCTTAGCAACGAGCGAATACTATTCATCACTATCGCCCTCAAGCGCCAAAGGAGTTGCTATTGTAATAACATGATTAATTGCCTCTATCAATGGCGGCGGAAGCACTCCCTTCCAGTAAGCTACGCGATCATATTCCAAGCCTTCGTCACACATCAGCTGATCATCTATATTTTCTAGTAATACACCAAGGTGCTGACCAGCAGCAGCTTTTGAAGCCTTTTTCTTCATAATCAATGAGGCGTTTTCATCACCTATGTAGTCAGATATACTAACTGGATTCAAGAAAAGCTCATAGATTTTACCCGCCAATACACCGATATCCGTATATTGCCCCGCTAAGAATTCATAATAACTTTCAGCAGCTGTCACAACCTTCGCTTGCTTAGACTTATCATACACAGTCGAGTGTTCGGCTTTAGCCAAACAAGCTGCTACTGTCATTTCTTTTGCTAAACCATGAAACGCTAAAGAGTATTCCAATGTCCAAGGACCAGAGTAAAAACCTTTAACACAATTCCCTTTGTATTCACGCTCAACTCCTTTGACTTTCCTATCATCTAATTCGTTTCCAGCAAGGCTAGAAATCATATTTTTAGGCAGCGCAGCATCTAATTCTTGAAAGTCTGGAGCTCCCCCACCTTGGATAGTTTCATATGCACTATTCCACAGTAACTCGAGTTGTTGCTTACCTTTTACACTATCAAGTTCAAGTTCACGAGCTGCTGGAAAAGGGATTAGATCCCAGTCATGCAAACATGCAACATTAATTCCTGGGTTTGGGTAAGCTTCTGTACCAGAAAATATATTTGCGTACCGACTAAGTCCTGTATGTCCTACATTGACAATAGACACACCATTTTCAGTGAAGTCCTTATCAAGTAGTTTAGCTATAGAAGGAACTAATAAGTTCTCTGCGTCTCCCTCAACAATCATCACTCCTCGACAGAAAAATAAATTCGATTTTGTTGCATCAATAAAGCGTTCTAGAAAAGTGCAATCATCTTCAGGTAGCAGGCCAGCAGCATTAAAAGGTAGCACTCTCCCTTTGTTAATCATCGTCATACATTTAATTGGTAATTTTGAAGCTAGTGTAGGGCTATGAGTTGATAGAATTATTTGTAAATGAACAGAGTGATCTTCTTTATGTTTTTGGACTTTGCTTTGGAGATATTGGATTAACTTTAATTGTCGTTGAGGGTGTAAATGAGCTTCAGGTTCCTCAATAATAAGTAAGGCAGGTTCATCTTTAGAGTCAGCAAGAAGAAGCATTTCACATGCAATATATAGTAAATTATTTGAACCTAATCCACGTTTACCACCGATATTATCCAAAGAGATACCAATTTTCTCTAACATCTGCCTCTTGAGCGCTTCTTCATCTGCATTAGGTCCAATACCTAACTTAGCCTGAAGGTTATCTCCAGACATTTGTAATGGCTTCAAAAAATTTGTATTAAGGGTTTCTGTTGTTGAACCTATCGCTGGCTGTCTTTCTAGAAGTTGATTCACTAGGCGAGCAATACCAACAACACCTATCTTATCAATAACTTCACCAAACTTATCTTCAGATACAGAAGATAAATCAATTTCATTTTCACCGAGATCTATTGCAGATTGCTTTCGCAATATTTTTGAAATTCGTGAGTTTCGCCCTGCATCCATTTCTTTTTCTGCATCGCGAAGCGGACGAAGGTAGGTAGCCCGAAGGTTATCTCTCACATCAGCATTTAATTCCTTTAGCCCATGAGCTGAAGTTGGAAGACCTGCAAAAATTGTAGTTCTTACTTTTCCGTTGCGTAGAACTGCATTTAGCGTAACTTTTAAAACAACAGGGTTATGCTCAGTTTCAGGCTGGTAAGTTAAATAGTCAGCAAAATAGCCCTGCTCAGCGAGAGATAAATCTATAAAAAGAGCTTCTATTGAGAATTCTTTTGCCTGAATTCCTTGAGGGGAACAATGGAAGTCATCAACTTTAGGCCTGAGACTTTCCTGATCTCGAGTGCCAAAAATCATTCTCAATGCGTCAATGATAGCAGTTTTCCCAGCATCATTTTCGCCAACTAATGTATTTAGACCAACTTGCAACGGAAGCGTTAGTTTATTTTCTTTCTCCCCGAAGCACCTAAAATTTTCAACAATAAGCTCACTTACAAACATAATCACCATCCATAGCCACTGAAATGAAAACCTACAATATCACTTAACTTATTAAGTGTGTTACTAAATTTATGTGTTATGGGGCTTACTTATCTAATACGTGATCACTAAATAAAAGTAATAAAAGGGGTCGGTGACATTTGAGCATAGGTCTGATTCGCAATTCTAGCCATTAGGGCAATGTTCACCCTTTAAATTATAATGATCGCTTGTGCAGTTCCCTTAAAGTTTGCCCGTAACTCTATTTTATTGAGCAAACCACAATCATTTTTACGCGTAGGCTTTGAAACCAAAGCTGGGTAATGAGTCAGGCGTTACTGGGAGAGGAGCCTAAATCTATAAAACAGTCATCGCTCTGTAAAGCTCAGAATATATATTATTAAGCTTATTGGCTCTAAATTTTCTTTTTATTACAGAAAGCTCTGTATTGTGTACTTCGCAATTTAAAGAATCGTACCAACTACATTTAAAATAACAAACACCATATTGGAATATCTGATCTTTAAAACACTCAGGGCAATAACTAACAGAGGGTTGCCAAATATTACAATTATCTATTACAAATTTATCATTAAAAAACGAATCACTATTAAAGAGGTTTTTATATATTGAAGTAAGATCAAGGTAACTCGGTTCGCAGAAGCAGCCAACTGCGGGCAATCTATTCAAGATATACTCATAAATCAAATTTTTAGGATATTCAGCTAATAAGTTATTAGTGCTCACTTTAGGATATTCAGCTAATAAGTTATTAGTGCTCACTTTAGGATAATTATTCCAATACCCATGGTAAGAAATTACCCAACCTAATTCTTTTTGTCTTAATGAGCCAGTATCCACCATAGCATTTCTAATAATCAGGCTATGAAGAGTTTCATCTGGAAGTGGTAAAATCATGGTATTACTTATGGTAATTAAGAAAACTTAATACGGTTCAACTCTAAACCCATCTTATAAATTGACCAACCAATCTAACCTTCAAACCCTGGAGCTAATATCATTGAGCCAATATCTTCCAGTTCGTGCCTATTCATTAATTGATATTGATAAGTCAAAGGATCAAGAGAGGCGTGTAGAGAGCAATCAACATGAAGGTCATGAAGTAAATAACCCGCAAGAACTTCATTTGTTTTAATGTTTATTACAGGCTCATCATTAAGCCCAAGATCTAAGCGCAAGCTCTCTTGTTGTTGATGTTTTGTATGAGGTGCAAGGGTTAGATATATATTTGTCTCCCATTCGCTATCTAATTGAACTACGAACGCATCAGATGATAATTTTGAGTTTAGAAACCTGACAAGTTTAAAAGTCCTAAATTCACCATTTTTACCGGATTCTTTTGAAAATGCTCTTGCATACCAAAGGTTTCCTATGCAAAAGATCTGTTGTGGTGAAATTGTTCTAAAGGCATTTTTAGAATTTGCAGCCAAATAGGTGGTTGATACACATTGTTTTAAAAAGCAAGCTCTAGATATTTGTGCGGCTATATCTTGATTAGGTAATTGTACCGGGAGCTCATTGGTTGCACTGAAATTTACTCTTGAAGTTTCAATAATTAACTTATTCTCAAAAATTAAATTTAAAGCAAAGTTAGTATCATGAGTGTATTGAGGAGTGAACTCTTTAGATGCCACATAACGTTTATTACTCACATCGTAATTGATATTTGTTTCATGCAATTCTCGATACTTTTTAATTTCTCGCGTAGCGCTAGCAGGAGAAATTGAAAGTATATTGCAAAGCTCCTTTCTTAAAAAACTTCCTTTGAAATATAAAAGACAATCGAGTATTTGTGCTGAGCTTATCATTGAAATTGATGATATTAATCAAATAATACTGATAATAATAGCATATTCTAATTAATTGATGATAGTGGTATCATTAATCCATTGACACAGAAGTCTGCTCAGTTGTCATATGAAGAAAAGTTAAAGTTGTCTAAAACGTATCGACCCGCATCAGACTATGATTTGGAAGTTGACTCTAACTGGTATTGCTCTTTTGTTTTAAAGAGCTAATTCAGTTCCTGCTTCCACTAGCTCTCTTTCAGACCTAGTGGTTACCACTTTATTCTACTTCTAATTTATTAAACACAGCCATAGTTACAGGTAGCTTGTGCTGCATTTGTATAAGCCACCCATGACCACCAAGCATTTTATCTAATTCAGCTAGAGAGATAGAGCTACTGGTATTATGCATGGCAACTCTAACTTTAGAAGCTAATTTAACATCTCTTTCTTCCCAGTTTATTTTTGAACGAACTTGGGGTTTTGTGGAAGAAGGTAAAGCTGAATTTAGCCAGTTTCTTTCATGGGCATAAAGCCAATGAAAAGCAGCATAACAAGACGATTTGATTTCTTGCTTTATCGCTTTGGGTTTTAGCTGTAAAGCTCTTATTATTTGAGCCTTGTATCTGCGCCTTTTGGATTCGAACTTATACCGTCGCCTTTTTTCAACCAGTCCGGGTTCCGATGATATTATTTGCTCAACGCTCCCTGTAGAAATATGAAAGTGCCTTGCAATGGCCTTACGATGAAAGCCTTTGTAAGCCAGTATTATAATTTGTTTTACAATGTTATCGGTTAGTATATAAGGCTTCTTTTGAAATGGTATATTATTCTTCAATGCTACAGATTTAACATAACATCTGCTCTTACCTATACACCTGCTTATTTCGGCTAAAGACTCCTGCTGCTTTAGTAATTTGACACATTGCCTTGCAACATTTTCATTCTTCACTTTTTCAGATGTTCCCATCTTTTCCGCTAACTCAGCCTTGACTGACTTTGCCGTATTATTAAGCCAAAAATCAACTATTAGATATTTAAAAGGATGTTGAGATACTTCTCCTGACAGCAAATATGATAAATATCTATAATCGTCTTCAGAGAATGGTAATAGATTTGGATCGTTATGCTTTAACCCTTTTATGAAATTGAATAAATCTGACGTTAATTCGACTCTATTAAATCGCTTTTCCCCAAGCGTGTAGCCTCGTTCTTGAATTCTTTTTAATAAATGCTTCTGGTCAAATGAATCATTGGTTACAGCAGTTCTTCTTAAAAATTCATCAGTGAATCTAGCAAATTCATAACTAAGCTCAGAGCAAATTTGTGCTTCATCAGAAGTTATTGGTAATAATTGTAATTTAAGGTGTGGCCTTTCTGGTAACTTATGGTGAATAAGCCAAACCTTGTGTGACGGGCAAGCTTCCACACCTGGTACTTGATGGGTGAGGTGCCAATACGAGACACCATAAAAACTCATATCTTCTTTAGCGCATATGGGGCAGTACTTAAGCGATAATGTCTCTGACTCTTTGAAACTTACCAACTGACATGTTCGAATCGCCGTATTACCATCTTCGGCTAGCAAAGCCTTATATATATTTGTTGACCTATGAGGTAAGAAATAAGAAAAGAGTCTACCTAAAGTTTGTTCTCTATAAATTTTGGCTGCATTCTCCTTAGATATTTGAGATGCCTTTGTTATTCCAATGGTTAAATATGGATGTATGCTGGCACGAGGTTTATTAAATAACCTTTTTAGATAATCCTTTTCATTCATACCTAGAATAGTCATATGCCGTATATATCGACTGAATAGAGTTTCATCAGGTAATGTTGTAGGTAGTTGCATTGAGACACCTTTGGTAAGGCTACTATCTACATTTTAGACTATTCTATCTAAACTGCTCCAAAGGGTCATCTAACAAGACATATCGAGATCTTAAATAGGCTATTGGATCATCAATATCTGCTGCTTGTTGAAATAGATCTGGATTTTTTATTCTACTTGAAAGATCTACAGCATCGATGATTTCAATAAGCTTAGCTGAAAATTCAGGATGTTGAGGCTTAGTAATATCACCCGTCTTATCTATATTCACTTTAGTTACTTGGTCAGCCTTTTGTCCCCGACGTGGCTTTCCGCTCGGTAAATTCATTTTTACTTTCAGCTTACTAACTTCTTTTGTTTGTCGTGATAAGCCACACGCCACTGCATTACCTGCTTCGAGAGTTGATACGGTAATCCTTTCATCCTCATCACCAATAATTAATCTTTGGGCTTCGCGATATGTACGACTTGCCATATCAATATTACCAACAGAAAGTCTATGTAAAGCAGAATTAAGATCTTCGTTTAATTCTGTGTAAATGTTAGTCCATTGGTAATTCCATAACTGCTTGATAAAGGCTTTCCACGATTCACTATCTTTTGAAAGCGCAGACATTTTACGGTGGTACGCACTCTCTGCTCGTCTAGCTGATTTTAACTCTGTAATTAAACTTTTATCAAATGGGGGGTTAGCAACAAAAAAAAGTGGGACGCCTAGCTTATTTACCAATCTATGTAAAAAACGGAGAAGATTATTTTCACCACCTGTTCGCTTAAATTGTAAGTTTTGCATCTCGTCGATCACTAACACCCCAAGAAAACTAGACTTTATATTTTGTTCTAATTGACGAATGAGTGTTCCAATATTTGACGCTGGCTTCGTCTTTACTTGCTCTAATGAAAGGTCTAGCGAAGAAAGAATTTCTTCACACAAATCCCTCACACTTGAATTACTCGGGCAGTCAACCTTTACCCAAACAACTTGTTTTTTGAACTCAACGGGCTTGTTATGGTAGGAGTCGTGTTCAATGACACTTGGAAAATAACTAAGTGTTTGTTCAAGCATTGATGTTTTACCTACACCACTTTCACCAATGAGTGTCAATCCTTCTCCTTTTGGTTTAAAAAAGCCAGTCCTAGGTTCAATATCTGGTCTTTCATCGACAGGATAGTGTAGATATTGAGCTGTAGTTGGCGTAAATGGATTTTTTGATGAATATCCTTTTTTTATTGCTCTTTCGATAGCTCTAAAGCATCCTTCATATTCAGTTAGTGGTTGCCTAATCTCATCTATACGATTGAGATATTCTTCCCTAACTAATGGATCAGGGTGTTCCGATATATCTTCTGCATAATCGGGGTAGTTACTAAATACCTCCATAACTTGTTCCCAAGGTAACTTAGGAGGGAGTGCCTCTATTAAAGGATTACCTTGATGTTCAGGAAGAATAGCTTGATGGTAAATAGCTTTAACTGTACTCATAAATTATCCCCTTTTATTTTCCTTTTTCTTCCTTGTGGTAAAACAGCCACTTTATTTTCAATTACGTTTGGAACGAGTGTGGAATCAACTTTCTGATTTTCTGTTTTGGCCGTGAGTATATTAGTGGTCGCCTCAAGCTCTTCTTGGCGATTTTGACGTATATTTTTTGTTTTTTCAGCGAAGGTAATTGTTTTAGAGTTTTTATTTCGTTGCTTAGCTTCTTTAGTCATTTTATTACGACTTTTATGATCATCAATAGATGCAACGGTTATAGGTGCCAGCTCTTTTTTTGAATCAAGCCAGTCTTGTATGAAGTCTGATTCAATCATTGATTTGTTACTAAACATACGACTACGAGACATTAAAGAGCATCGAGTAAAACCCTGATTTTTATCCAGTCTCACGTAAATGTAATTTGTTGTGTTTTCATCAATTCGAGCCTCTAGACGCCATTGTCCCGATGTTCTTGCAATTGACGTTAAATCTAGATCTTCAACTTCCTGACAGGAGTAATACAGGCCTTTAAAGTGAATTCCACTTCTTGTCATACTCACTTCAGCAGGAGGGAGCAAACGAGCGATTACTTCATCAGGGTTGGCAGATTGCAATTCATGCTTATGTTTTATTACGTGAATTTTCCAGTAATTTACTGGTGTTGGAGATAAGTCGTTTTCTATTAACAGTTGACTAGAGAAAGCCAAATCATCAAATATCGAGCTATTGTGCTCAAGCACCGCTTTAATTATTTCAGTAGTGACTTCTTTTAATGTATATATCGCATCCTTTCTTGGATCCCTACTCCCTCGGACAACGTTTCCTCCTTTCGTTGTACCCAAAAAATCATGAATAACTTCTTTATTAAGAATATCGAACCGTTTCTCTACTACCCCTTTGCCATCAGGTCTATAAGGTGGAGTGAAAGATAACTTGGTCATAGGTGTAAGAACTTTTCTTGGCTCCAGACCAACCATTTCACCATTATCACAAACAAGTTCTTTTGGGATATGCGCGCAAGGCCATTTAGAGTTATTTATATCTATTCCAAATTCTCGACAGTAATTAGACTTAGGTAAAAAGCAATTTACCAGTGCCTGTCGAGCTGCACGCCATGAGGCGTGATAGAGCGAAACGTGCATTCCAACAATCATCCTACTAGCCCTATCAACCACGATATAAATCGTAGGTCGACCCAGTATGTGCTGAGAGCCGAGTTCGGATACTATATGAACATCCGCGACGGTTGCATCTATTTCAAAGTGAGCCCCTGGTAAAAAGCTATCTTGAATGACACTTCCCAATAAACCTCTTTTATTTCTTAGATAATCATTTTCAGATGTTCTTTGCTTAATGATCTCATCTTTAGAAAATAGTTTTTTACTCCAATAATTAAACTGTTTTAAGGTAGGAACAAATGGAGGTTTTCCACAGGCATCAGCAAGCCTTACTTCGTCTGCATATTTATCTATTAGCATTTTTTTATATGTTTTTACCAGCGTCAAGCCAGACACTTTAAGATAGTATTTTTTAAGAATCAGCTTAAACATAGCCTTGTCAGTATCAGAAACAATGTACTTTTCTGCTCTTTCTACCGCTACAGTCCTTGGTTGTTTAGGTGCTCCCAATGGTTTGTTTGTTGGCTTTCTTTCTTTTCCTAACCCCCCACTTTTTGAGAATGCAGGAAGAAGAGCCATTTTATCTTGCCCATATCGCCAGTATTGAGTTAATAGCCTGGCTAAAGCTTTACGCTCTAATCCTACTTTACGTGCGTATTCAGCCAGTCGCGGTGTACGTTTCTTTGTTGCATAATCGAACAGAAAAGCTCGGTCTACAATAATATCTTTGATCAGGTTATAGTTTTTGTCTCTGCGTGCAATATGATCTTCTGAAATATTATCTTCAGCCACCAGAAGAAAATTAGGTACAGTGAACACTGATTTAGTAGCTTTATGATTTTTTATCTGCTCAGTAAATGCTTGTATTGATAGCGCTATAGGTCTAACTGTCGCCGAAGATCCATTAAGAGAAAATAGAACTACAGACTCAACATCATGCATAATATCCAATACCCTGTAAACACTATCCTCTGCTAAATCGGAGTCCTTAAATTCCCAAATACTATTTCTACGAAGCTCCATTAGCTACTCCCCTTTGAGCTACAGGCATTTCTTTTACGTTTAATATTCCTGATTCAGGAATATTAAACGACAGATCTACATCTATGTATTTCTCTGCTATCAAGTACCTAATCAGTGAAAGGGCATCGTCATTTGAAACAACATTTATCAAAACAAGTTGATTACAAAGCTCTTCGATAAAGCATTGACCTAGCTTGATTGTGGAAAGTGCATAATCAATCTGTTCATGAGAGAAAAAGGATGGGTTTTCACGAAATGGGGACGTTGCCCAATCAATATTTTGACTTTGGCACTTGCTTAGTTCGTTACCTGCATAGTAGCTAAAATTAACACCTAATAGCTCCCAACAAACTCTCTCTATATCAATTTTCTCTAGTACACGTCGATTATCTGATTCCTTTTCTGGCTTTACAGATATAGCATGAAAAGAAATACCTTGAGGGCTATCCAAGGTAAGCAACTGGTCAGTTGTCATAATGATATGTTCTTTAGTTTTAGAGTGTGTTGGATGTTGAATACCAAGAGTACTAGCTACTTTCTGTGTGTAATTAAGTGGCAGTATTGGAAATTGTTCTCTTATATCAACTACACTATCTGAGAACTCAGCCAAATAGAAATGTTCACTTTCTATGGAAGAAAGCATGTGATGGTCTCGCCTGGTCTTTCGGCCAAAGATTAATGACCTAGTACCTGGTGATGGTACATCCTGAATTCTAAGCCAAGGTTTATAGTCAGAGCCTTGGCCAATCCCATACTTATTTTTAAGGGCTCTCTGATAGTCTTTTAAAGACTCAAGCTTTCGTCCGCGGGGCATAGCTTATCTCAATAAAGTGCATTGATAAAAGTATAGTTACAGACACCTCTACGGGCAAACTTTATTGTCTCAAAAGAGTGTTAAGGGCGAACTTTAGTTGCTACGGGCAAACTTTATTGTCGCTACACATGACTAACACACTTGCCCAGCGGCAAAACCACAGCTCCATGCGTATTGGAAGTTGTAGCCGCCCAACCAACCGGTGACATCGGTCACTTCGCCAATAAAGTATAAGTCTTTGGCTTTTTTAGCTTCAAAGGTTTTTGAGCTGAGTTCATCCGTATCAACGCCGCCTAAGGTTACTTCTGCGGTGCGGTAGCCCTCAGTGCCATTGGGTTTGATTGTCCAGCTGTGAATATAATTGGCCACTGCATCAATTTCAGTATGGCTTAATTGATTAAGCGCTTTGTCTGGGATGGCTTGTTCGGTAATTAAAATTTCAATAAAACGCTTTGGCAATAGGGTGCTTAAGCTGTTTTTAAGCGACTTACTGCCCTGTTCTGCGCGCCATTGATGTATGGTGTCTGACAAGTTAAGGTCTGGCAACAAGTTAATCGTGACCGCTTGCCCTGCTTGCCAAAATGATGAGATCTGTAAAATCGCGGGGCCCGATAAGCCTCGATGGGTAAATAAGATATTCTCTTTAAATACCGTACCATCTTCACTGCTCACATCACACGCAATACTTACGCCTGACAGCCCTTCAAATCGCGCTTTATCATGATCATGCAACGTAAATGGCACCAGTGCTGCCATCGTTGGTAACACATTTAACCCAAACTGCTCAGCAATTTTATATCCTATAGGTGTTGCACCAAGCTTCGGCATGGTTAACCCACCCGCAGCGACGACGAGCGAATCACACTTGAAGTGTTGCTCTGAGGTTATCACCACATAGCCACCTTCTGGCTGTGCCTTTACACTTAATACTTCACTGCGTAAAAAATATTCTACCCCAGCCCATTCGCATTCCGTCATCAGAATATCAACAATATCTTGTGCACTGTTGTCGCAAAACAACTGGCCCAAAGTTTTATGGTGATAGGCCAAACCATGACGGTCAACTAATTCAATAAAGTCATGCTGTGTATATCGGCTTAAACACGATTTCACAAAGTGAGGGTTGCCACATAAATATTGACTTGGCGACGCCCCTTCGTTGGTAAAATTGCAACGTCCACCGCCACTTATCAATATTTTACGCCCTGGTTTTTTACCCATATCAACCACGGCGACTTTTCTGCCTCGGTAACCTGCCTGCGCAGCACACATTAATCCAGCAGCACCCGCACCTATTACAACAACATCAAATTGCAGCACACTTTTACTCGTCAAAATAAATTTATGCACGCATTGTAACAAAACTGAACTCTGAGCTGAAATACTTGCTTAAACTCCAGTCAAAAAAGCATATTCTCACTAAAATGTGAATTTTATTCACTTTGTTTACATTCATTTACAGACCTGTATCAGCAAATTTACGGAATAATTAATTTCAATAAAATGTAATAAAAACATAATACTAGGGTGTTTTTTGAGCGCTTTAGATGGCTGCTTATAACAAAAACAATAGTGCACATAACAAAACAACACTTTAAAAAAAATAACTTTAATTTTACCTTCATTAACCTTCTTGCAAATAAGAAGCATAAACAAAAACAAGTTAGGGGAAATTTATGACAACAAGAAATCTAAAATTAGGTGCACTTTCAATCGCTATGACAGCGGCTTTTACTGCTCAAACAGCTTTAGCAACAGAGATAAATAACAATATTAACTTTGCGCAAACAGCAGTAAAAATGCAGGATCAAGCGACTCTAGGCACACAGTTCATCATTAAGTATAAAGAAAACAACAGCCAAATGATGACAATGTCTATGGAAGATATGTCTGACGCGAATGTTCAACAACGCGCAGAAAGCTTTGTACAGTCGTTCAAAAGTACAAAATCAGCAGTAGCAACTCAATATGTAAGACCCATGGCATTGGCGAATCACCATGTTATGCGTGTTAACAAAAAGCTTACAGCCATTGAAGCAAATGCGTTAATGCAAGAAATCGCAGCATCAGGCAATGTGGAATACATTGAAATTGACCAAATGCTAAAACCATTCGCAACGCCGAACGATCCACGTTATTCAGATCAGTGGCACTATTTTGAAGCAAATGGTGGTTTGAACTTGCCAACAGCATGGGATAGTGCAACCGGTGAAGGTGTAACTGTTGCTGTACTTGATACAGGTTACCGCCCGCATGCAGACTTAAATGCAAACATTTTGCCAGGTTATGACATGATCTCTAACTTGCTCGTCGCAAATGATGGCGGTCTACGTGACAACGATGCACGCGATCCAGGTGATGCGACAACTCGCGGTGAGTGTGGTACTGACGCACAAGGTCAACCATCTCCAAAAGCTGACCGCAACTCTAGCTGGCACGGTACACACGTAGCGGGTACTGTTGCAGCAGTGACAAATAACGGCGAAGGTGTTGCTGGTGTTGCTTATGACGCTAATGTTGTTCCTGTCCGTGTACTTGGTAAATGTGGTGGTTTAACGTCTGATATTGCGGATGGCATCATTTGGGCATCTGGTGGTTCAGTTGCTGGTGTACCAGCGAATGCCAATGCGGCAGATGTTATCAACATGAGTTTAGGTGGCGGTGGCGCATGTAGCGCAACAACACAAAATGCCATCAACCAAGCGCGTAATAACGGTACTGTGGTTGTTATTGCTGCAGGTAACGACAACGACAATGCAAATAACTACAATCCTGGTAACTGTAATGGCGTTGTAAACGTTGCATCTGTAGGTCGTAACGGTGGTCGTGCTTATTACTCAAACTTTGGTACATCTATTGATGTAGCCGCACCAGGTGGCGCACAAAGCTTTGCTAACGACTCTGAAGGTGTTTTATCAACATATAACTCAGGCAGCACAGGCCCAGTATCAGACAGCTACCATTACTCACAAGGTACTTCAATGGCTGCGCCGCATGTTGCTGGTGTAGCGGCTCTCATCAAGCAAGTAAAACCAAATGCAACGCCTGATGAAATTGAAACTATCTTAAGAAACACGACACGTAGCTTCCCAGCAACATGTAATAACTGTGGTACTGGTATTGTAGATGCAGCAGCAGCCGTTGCTGAAGCAGCTGGTAATGGTAATAACGATAATGTACTAACAGATGGCGTTGCTAAAACAGGCCTAAGTGCAGCAAAAAATAATGAAACTTTTTATACGCTTGAAGTACCAGCTGGCGCAACTAAAGTGAGCTTCACAACATCTGGTGGTTCTGGTGATGTTGATTTATATGTAAAAGCGGGCAGTAACCCAACAAAAACTAACAACGCGTGTAAATCTGAGCAGTCATCTACTAGTGAAGTATGTGAAATCGCTAACCCTGCAGCAGGTACATATCATGTATTGTTAAGTGCCTACTCTGCATACTCTGGTGTGAGCTTAAAAGGTGATGTAACGTCAGGCGGAACTACACAGCCAGGTGGCGGTACTGAAACGAACCTAGGTGCAGCGAAAAACCAATGGTTACATTATACGCTTGACGTACCAGCAGGTATGAACAGCTTTAAAGTAACAACATCTGGTGGTACTGGTGACGCTGATTTATATGTTAAAGCTGGCGCCCGTCCTACAAGTGGCAGCTACGATTGTCGTTCATGGAACAATGGTAACAGCGAAACATGTACTTTCAGTTCTCCAGCAGCTGGCACTTATCACATCAGCATCAATGCTTACTCTACTTTCTCAGGTGTAACACTGAATGCAGAGTATAAGTGATTTAAACTAGAGACTCCGGTTTTCTAACACATTAAGTAATAATTCCCATTCCCTGGGGCAGGCCGACGCAGTAATGCTTCGGCCTTTTTATTTAGCCAAATTTTGCGGATATGAGAATCGATTATGCCAGCCCTAAACTCGCTCTAATGCGCTGCATTTGTTCCTGTAACTGAGCTTGAATGTCACTCACCTGCTGCCCAGACCCATTCACTTGTTTTTTCATTTGTAACATAGCCACACTGAAGTTTTCTAACAAACCATTTTGCTGTTGTGCCAGTTCCATTGCGTGATCAGCCACTTGATTGGCACTTTGCGCGCTCACTGCAACCCCTTCAGAGTTACGTTTTAATTCATGAGCGTGAGAGGTTTGCAATTGTGCATCTCCTGCCAATGCCGAGATTTGCGTCGACACCTTTTCAGAGTTGTCTCCCAAATCACTAAGCTGCTTATTAATATCCGACAGTGAGTCTTGCGTTTGCTGCGCTAACTTTCTGACTTCATCAGCCACCACAGCAAAACCACGACCATGCTCCCCAGCCCGGGCTGATTCTATCGCGGCATTGAGTGCTAATAAGTTAGTTTGCTCAGCAATGGTGCGGATCATTTCAATCACTTTGCCCACATCCGACACGCCGTTAAGTAGCTCATTTAAACTAGCGAGTCCTTGCTCAACACGGTGCTGTGTATCAGAGCTGGCACTTAACATCGCTTCAGCAAATTGCACACTTTGTGTCATTGCCTTATGCGTGTTACTGGCGTTATCAGACACTTGCGTGTTAATTTCATCTGCTTCAATACCTAATGTTTTTATTGTCTCTAGCATGGCTTCGGTTTGCTCAACCTGATCATAGGTGGTGTCTGATTGTGTACTAATCTGTGCAAGGTTATTGCTCATTTGCTGCATAAAGTCATTAATAACTTCCAGCATATGCGAACGCGCTTGTGCTTCATCACGCTGTCTGTCAATCAATTGATTGAAATACATGGCGATTTCACCAAGTTCAGTATTGTTATTTTTACTGTGAATGTTCTTTAATTCGTTACTTTCAATTAAGTCTGCAAATGCATCTCGCAAGTGACGTAATGGTGCGAGGACTTGTTTAAATTGCATTACATAAACCCCCACAGCCAGCAGCACCAATAAACCAATGGCAATGCCAAATATCAACAGTACTTGCCCTTTGAGTTGCTCTTGTTCATCTTTTAATTGTTGCTCTGCACTAAGCATAATGTCAGCAACCCGTTTAATATCATCACGCAGTGCTTTAATGCCTTGTTGGCGTTGTTTCACATGACTCAGGGTACTTTGTAAATCGCGGTCATAGCGTTTTGGCCAACTGACTAACTCCGCTTTTATCTCTTCGGCTAAGTCTTCAGCCTCTGCGCCAAAAAACAACTCATCCTCATCCACTTCCGACATCACACCTAAATTATCAAGTCCTTCTAACCTGCGTGCAGTGGCATTCAAACTGGCTATGGTTTTTTGTAAACTCGCTTCTGTACTTTTATCAAACCGCGCTGCTAACTGATACGTGTAAATCCCTAAATTACTCACCTGCGCATAGTAATCTGACGCCAATTGATAGTATTGCGTACTGAGACCATTGGCATCGGCTTTTAATGTATAACTAATTAAGGAAGAAGCCGAACCCGACATTTGCCTTAGCGCATTATCTAACAATGCCATTTCATTACCCGACAACTTACCTAACGCTCGATACTTGCCATTTATATCAGTGTCTAATAGGTTTAACTGTTGTGTCATCAGTTCACTTAAGCTATTGGGTAACGCTGTTAAACTGCCTGACTTTATCGTGGTAATAATTTCAGAAGAGCGACCTAAATATTGGCTATCACCCGCTTTTAGGTAATCTTCAATGCTGCCTTCTAAGTCAATTAAGATGGTATTTTTCAATTGGGTATATGCAGTATTTTGGGCATCTAAGGTACTCAAAATATGCGATGCCCAAAACAGTACGCCCGCTAAAAATACACTCGCTAAAGCCAATAGTATTGCTAATAATCGAGTAAATGAAGATACACGCATGGTCACACCCTAATAATGAAAAGCGCGGGTAGACTATTAACCTTTTATGACAGTTTAATGTAACTTGCTTGTTTTATGAGCTTGCGTGAATAAAAGCATACTTTTGGCGTACCTTTTTTCGATGTTTTTTTGGTACAAGCTATTTCATAGCCGACTTTACATAAACATCAAAACGATTTTTCTTGGTGGTGATCTGCATGCTTGGCTTTTTATCGTTCAAAAAAGGCGCATAGTCCGGACGCTTCACAACCACGCGCTTACTTGCCAGTTCATAGGCAAAATCTAGTAATCCATCGGCATCATGATCGTCTCCAACCAATGTTTGAAACACTCGCATTTCTTTTTTAACTAACGCAGATTTTTCTCGATGGGGAAACATCGGGTCCAAATAAACCACATCAGGTTGGCATGCCGTTGAGGCTAACAAGTCATGACTCGAACCAAAAGCCATAGCCATATTACTTTGCATCCAACTGCCAATATCATTATCCTGATAGGCGCGCTGTAAACCATCGTATAGCAAAGCTGCAACCACAGGGTGGCGCTCATGTAATGTTACTTGGCAGCCCAAAGAAGCCAACACGAAAGCATCTCTGCCTAATCCCGCTGTGGCGTCTAATACATGTGGAGTAGCTCCTTTGTTTAACCCAACCGCTTTAGCAATCGCTTGACCTTTTCCGCCACCGAACTTTCTTCGATGCGCACTGGCACCCGTTACAAAATCAACATATATTGCCCCCAACTTGGGCTCATCATTTTTAAAAAGCTGTAAACCGAGCTGATCATAAATCAGTTTAAACTCTTTGCCCTGCTGATGACTTTCCATCCATGCTGCCAATGCAAACTGTTGTTCGATTTGTTGTAAATACGGACGATTCTCTGGAAAAGGGGTGTGAATAACCAACTGCAAGCTCCTAAGTTCATAGCATACACAGTATATCTAATCGGTAATCTACACGACATAGAAAACTCACTTTAAATTGTAGCGCAATACCTAAAAACTCCTTTCATTACCTGATATTGACTAAAACAGTTCAATGTCAGTTTGCGCAGCAACCTCTTCCTCGCCCCAAGGCTTGGCTATTTTATTTAAACTTTCAATAAGCTGATGCCGCACTTCTGTAATTTCAGACAATTTAAACTTAATAATAGATAACTCATCATCAACAAATGAAAAGTGCTGATGTAGCTTTTCTAATTCGCTCACTTGTTCAATCGTTAAGGCTTGAGCGTCTAACGCTTGAGCCTGCTTTACTAGCTCACCAAGCTCCGCTACTTTATTTGAGTGATGTCCGCCGATTCCACCGAGCTGATCAGATAGCTCTTCAAAGACCCTACCGATTTGATCCACTTTACTCAATGCATCTTCACTGACTTCCATATCTTTAATTTTGGCGTTTGTCGCCTCTAAAATATGCGGGAGTAAATCTTTATAGCGACCATACATAGCATTATCATCAACAGGCATATTTTTGATTAGCAACGACACCTTTGGGTAATTGATGATAGTACGACGGCCAAAATCAACAAACCGACTGCCATCACGGTGCTTACTTAATAACTCTTGCTCAATGGGCTGTAATGCCCCATTGCCTGACAAAAAGACTTCACTATTGTGATACCAAAACGCCACCGCGACATCTAACTGAAGCGGCACAAAAAATTCAAAAAAGTATTCTGATAAAGTCGTCAAATCATGGGCATGATACGACTGACCTACATAGCGCATAATTCGGCCCATATCGCCAGAATCGGTCATGGCTATCTCGGCGGTCATTTCTGCCCGGCGTATATCCTGAGTTAACTTACGCGACTGCTGACGGTACGCATCAAGCACTTTAATGCGTGCAATTAATTCATCTCGGTTGAATGGTTTAACAATATAATCAGAGGCGCCAGAGTTATAACCTCGCATGCGCTCAGCCACATCGGCTTTTGATGACAAGAACATCACTGGAATATCAGCCAGCTTTTTAGACTTTTTGATTTTTTCACAGACTTCAAAGCCCGACATACCCGGCATTTCTACATCTAATAAAATGATATCAGGATGGTATTTCAATGCCAGCCGTAAACCTTCATCACCATTTTTAGCATGTATTAACTTACAAAAGTGCGATATCGCCTCTTCTATAATATGGTGTACTAACTTGTCATCATCTATGGCCAACACCAATTTGGTCATTGTGCTTTCCCTATCAAATCATATCTTTAAAAAGCATAGACCGAGTTGGTAAATTTGCGAGCTAGTTTCAGATAAAATAAAAGTACCCGTAGGTGCTTTTATTTTATAACGCATGTTAAATTGGCGCTCGGTTATGCGCCAACAACCTCTATTCCACAATGACGTAGCAATGCATCTACTTGCGGTGCTCTGCCACGAAAACGGGTAAACAATGTCATCGGTGACTCCGAACCACCTTTCTCTAATATATTTTCCATAAAGGCCTGACCGGTTTGTTTGTTAAATATGCCGTCTTCTTCAAATTTAGAAAATGCATCCGCTGATAGCACTTCTGCCCACTTGTAAGAGTAGTAACCCGCACTGTAACCACCGGCGAAAATATGACTAAAGCCATGTTGGAAACGATTAAATTCAGGCGCTTTAACCACGGCTACCTTAGCCCTTACGGTATTGAGCACTTGCTGAATTTGGCATGACTCATCACGTTGGTAATCAGCATGAATATGAAAATCAAATAAACTAAACTCAATTTGACGCAACATTTGCATCGCAGACTGATAATTTTTAGCCGCCAATAACTTATCTAGGAGTACTTTAGGCAAAGCGTCGTTGGTTTCATAATGCCCCGAAATAAAGCTCAGCGCTTCTTCATCGTAGCACCAGTTCTCTAAGAATTGGCTGGGCAATTCCACTGCATCCCATGCAACGCCATTAATGCCCGCCACAGGCGCAGCATCAACTTTGGTCAACATATGATGAATACCATGACCAAACTCATGAAATAAAGTGGTGACTTCATTGTGTGTAAACAACGCAGGCTTGTCGCCCACCGCTTTGTTAAAATTACACACTAAATATGCAACAGGCGTTTGCAGTTCGCCATTGGCCCGCACTTTTCGACCCATGCAATCATCCATCCATGCACCACCACGCTTGTGCTCACGAGCATACAAATCCAAATAAAAATGACCACGCAACTGGCCTGATTGGTCATGTATCGCAAAAAAGCGCACATCTGAGTGGTACGTATCAAAGTCAGTAATTTCAGTGACTTTAATACCAAATAAGCGATTTACCGTTTCAAATAACCCTCCTAAAACCCTGTTAGCAGGAAAATATGGGCGTAATTGCTCATCAGAAATTGCATATTTCTCTTGCTTCAGTTTTTCGCCATAGTAACCATAATCCCACGCTTGCAATTCGCTGACACCATGAGATTGTTTAGCAAACGCAAGCAATTCGGTTAATTCACCTTTGGCCTGAGATTGTGATTTTCCGGCTAGGTCATTTAAAAATTCAAATACTTGCTCTGGCGTGTCTGCCATTTTTGTCGCTAAGGATTTATCTGCATAGCTGCCAAAACCAAGCAATTGTGCTATTTCATGACGTAATGCTAAGGTTTCAGCCATAATCTCAGAGTTATCAAATTCATTGGCATTTGGCCCTTGATCTGATGCGCGCGTTGAAAATGCGCGATAGGCTTCTTCGCGTAACTCTCGGTTATCGGCATAGGTCATAACCGGTAAATAGGAAGGAAAATCTAAGGTAAATACCCAGCCTTCTAACTCTTTACTCTGCGCGGTGTGCGCAGCCAGTGCCAAAGCTGACTCAGGTAAACCTGATAATAGGGCTTCGTCTGTAATGTGTTTCTGCCATGCTTGTGTCGCATCCATCACGTTATTACCAAACTTAGCCCCAAGCTCTGATAAACGTGCGCTAATTTCGCCATAACGTGCTTGCTGCGCTTCATTCAAAGCTATACCCGATAGTGCAAAGTCGCGTAACTGATTATCTATCGTCGTTTGTTGTGCAATGGTTAAAGTGGCAAAATCAGCAGAATCTTTCACAGCTTTGTACGCATTATATAGCCCTTGATGTTGGCCACAATACGTTGAATACTCTGATATCAATGGTAAACACTCGTCATACGCTTGGCGCAATGCATCGGAGTTAACCACTGAATGCATGTGAGAAACCGGTGACCACATACGTGATAATTTATCATCCGCTTCTTCCATTGGAATTACCAAGTTATCCCAATTGAAGTCTGAATTTTTCAATACATCATCTATCGTTTGACGACAGTGAGCAATCGCTTCTTTTAGGGCTGGTACTACATGTTCTGGCTGGATCTGCGAAAATGGAGGTAGGCCTTCTAGCCCAATTAATGGATTGCTCATGTCATCTCTCTATTATTTTTTCATATAGATGTTGAAATTGGGGCAAACATCGCTATTTCAAGAAGTAATAATGAATTGTAGCGCGCGCCCACAGCCCCTCTACACATATCAATCACAGCAAGGTGCAATTCAATCATTGCGTTTAAATCACTGCCATTACATAGAAATGTCAGATATTTGTGCAATTTGGTATTACACTGTTATTTTTTCATCAGCTTGATGGTCTTACTACTTTAAGCGTAGAACATATTATTTAATTTTAAGGGTAAATTATGGCTCAACATTTTGATTATATTGCTATTGGCGGAGGAAGTGGTGGTATCGCTTCTGCTAACCGTGCTGCAATGCGTGGCGCAAAAGTAGCCATCATTGAAGCCAAACATATGGGTGGAACCTGCGTCAATGTTGGCTGTGTGCCTAAAAAAGTAATGTGGCATGGTGCACAAGTGGCTGAAGCCATCAAGCTCTATGCACCAGATTATGGCTTTGATGTAGAACTGAAAAATTTCGACTGGGCGAAATTAGTTGAAAGTCGCCAAGCCTATATTGGCCGTATTCACCAAGGGTACAATGGTTACTTGGCAAAAAATGGCGTGACCGTGATCAATGGTTTTGCCAAATTTATCGATAATAAAACGGTAGAAGTGAATGGCGAGCAATATACCGCTGACCATATTTGTATTGCTGTAGGTGGTCGCCCTTCAGTACCAAATATCCCTGGTGCCGAACACGGCATTGATTCAAATGGTTTCTTTGAACTCAACACACAGCCGCGCAGTGTCGCGGTGATTGGCGCAGGTTATATTGCCGTTGAGCTTGCCGGTGTACTGCATAGTTTAGGAACCGACACCCACTTATTTGTACGTAAACACGCACCACTGCGTAGCTTTGATCCGCTCATTGTTGAGACACTGACCGAAGTGATGGAGAAAGAAGGTCCAACACTCCACACCAATTCAACACCTAAAGAAATAACCAAAGAAGCAGATGGCTCAGTCACTTTACATTTAGAAAATGGTGAAAGTCACAATGTTGAGCAGCTTATTTGGGCCATCGGCCGAGAGCCTGTTACTGATTTAATTAATCTACAAGCAACCGATGTTGACACCAACCAACGTGGTTTTATCAAAGTTGACGAGTATCAAAACACATCTGTTTCTGGCATTTATGCCTTAGGCGACATTATGGAAGGGGGGATTGAACTCACCCCAGTTGCAGTTAAAGCAGGTCGTATGCTGGCCGAGCGTTTGTTTAACCCTGAACTTCCAGACGCTAAAATGGATTACAGCCTAGTTCCTACTGTGGTATTCAGCCATCCGCCTATTGGCACTATTGGCTTAACTGAACCAGATGCAATTGCCCAATATGGTGAAGAGCAAGTCACCGTATATAGCTCCTCTTTTGCTGCTATGTACACAGCTGTAACAGCCCACCGCCAGCCATGCAAAATGAAATTAGTCTGTGTCGGCCCTGAACAAACAGTGGTTGGCTTACACGGTATTGGTTTTGCGGTAGACGAAATGATCCAAGGTTTCGCGGTAGCCATGAAGATGGGCGCAACGAAGGCTGATTTCGACGCGGTTGTTGCTATACACCCAACGGGTAGCGAAGAATTTGTTACCATGACAGGTTAGTGTAGGAAAAGCATCCTACACATGTACGTAATTCTAGAAAACGGAACTCCCCTCATTAAAGAGCTTGTTTTTTAATGAGGGGAGTTTGTATTGCGTACGTTTCCATTTCATCTTCAATTAGTGTTTCACATATACACCCTAAGCCTTCATTAAATAAACCTATTGAGTTAGATGGTTTCCCAACCTTCTACAATGCAAACCATCAATACCTACTTCCAGTAAATCTATGATTCAACGACCTTGTTAACCTCAGGTTTGGATAAGGGTTTTGGCATAGGAAATATTTTGTAAACAAACTTGCGTCCAATCCGATGATGATATTTTGTTCAATATCAAGGCGCTTTTATGCAGTAATAGCGGGCTATTACAAATAAAAGCAACGCCGAGAGTGAGAAAAATAGCTTTATTAGGCAAATTCGCTTACCCAGAGCTGAGGTTTGTTAATTGGACTATCAGTACTAAACCTAATATTCGCCATTCAAAGTGACAACTATCGTCCGCTTTCCGCCTTGATTACGATGTTCGCAAAGATAAATTCCTTGCCAAGTTCCTAAATTGAGACTTCCATTTGATACAGGTATGGACTGACTTGTTCCGATGATAGTAGACTTTATATGTGCTGGCATATCATCGCTTCCTTCATAAGTATGCTGATAATATTGTGCGTTCTCTGGGACTATTACATTAAAGTGCGATTCTAAATCAGTACGAACTGTCGGGTCTGCATTTTCATTTATCGTCAGCGATGCTGATGTGTGTCTTATGAATAGGTGCAGTATTCCTACGTTAATTTTTCGCAGCTCTGGGATTTTCTGGATTAGCTCATCTGTAATTAAGTGGAAGCCGCGTGACTTCGATTGTAGGGTGATTTCTTTTTGAATCCACATGATAAAAACCTGCCTAAATGTAATGGCTTAAGTTAGCCATATTTATGACTTATTAATACTATGTTATTACAACCAGTTGTGCATTTGCCTAGCTGAACACAGAGATTATGTATCAAGTCGTCAGAGCATTACGACGTTGCAAGGTGACATAGACTAATACTGTAAAACCTGTCGTAACAAGGGGCTCATAGCTTATTCAATATATTCGTAACTGACTCTTGGTGTGATATTGCATAGCAGTTCATAAGGGATAGTATCGGCACATGCTGCAACTTCTTCAACTGGTAGGGCCCTTCCCCACATCTCAACTTCATCACCCACTTGGATCATGCCATCATTACCGGCAATATCGACCGTTATCATATCCATTGAAACACTGCCTACTATGCCGTATCGTTCGCCCTTTATTACAACGGGTGTGCCGTGCTTCGCATGCCTTGGATAGCCATCACCATACCCCATAGCCACAATTGCAAGCTGGGTATTTTTCTCGCTTTGCCAACGACCACCATAACCGACGTATTCTCCAGATAAGATACTCCGAATTGCAATGACTTTAGTAGTGAGGCGCATCACCGCCTTCAAGCCATGATCTTTACCAATGCAGTGCAACATCGGAGATACGCCATAAATCATTAATCCGGGCCTTATCCAGTCACAGTGGCTATCACGCCAACCTAATATTCCCGCCGAATTTGCCAAACACAAGGGTTCATTATAATTTAGCGTCAGCTGCTTAAACCCACGGATCTGTTGCGCAGTACGATCATTTTTAACATCATCAGCACATGGGAAGTGGGTCATCAAATAAACAACTGATTTGGCATTTTCAGTTTTTTTCAAACGCTGATAAAATGCGTTGAGTTGCGCAGGTGCTATCCCTAAACGGTGCATTCCTGTGTCTACTTTTAGCCACGTTGCAATTGGGGAGTCTAACTGCGCTTGCTCTAGCATACCTAGCTGGTTCTCATCATGGATGATAGTTTGAAAGTTATTAGCCAGTAAAATGGATACATCACTTTGGTTGAAAAACCCTTCTAGCAACACGATGGGTTTGGTAACCCCGCCAGCGCGCAATGCCAATGCCTCATCAATTCTCGCTACAGCAAACGCGTCTGCCTCATGTAGGTGCTGTGCAATAGTCACTAAGCCATGACCATAAGCATTGGCTTTCAGTACCGCCATAACTTTACTGTTTGGCGCCAGTGCTTTGGTTCTCTTTAAATTATATGATAACGCAGATAAATCTATTTCAGCAGTCGCTAATCTCATTACATCTCACTCAATAGCGTCGGGCCTACTTAATACTCATCATCAACAGCAGGACCTGTGTAGTTATCGAACCGAGAGTATTGCCCTTGGAATGTTAACCTAACCTTACCAATAGGCCCATTACGCTGCTTACCAATAATGATTTCAGCCACCCCTTTATCCATACTGTCCTCGTTATAAACTTCATCGCGATAAATGAACATGATTAAATCCGCATCCTGCTCTATGGACCCTGATTCACGTAAATCTGAGTTAATCGGGCGTTTATCTGCCCGTTGCTCTAGTGTACGGTTCAGCTGTGATAACGCCACCACCGGACATTGTAGCTCTTTGGCTAACGCCTTTAAGGAGCGAGAGATTTCAGCAATTTCTAGAGTACGGTTATCTGATAGAGAAGGCACCCGCATCAACTGTAAATAGTCAACCATAATCATACTAATACCACCGTGGTCACGGGCGATACGTCGTGCTCGAGAACGTACGTCTGTCGGTGTCAAACCTGACGCATCATCCACATACATTTTGCCTTTCTCCATAAGTAACCCCATGGTAGACGATAATCTTGCCCAATCGTCATCATCAAGCTGACCTGTACGTACTTTCGTTTGATTAATTCGTCCTAACGAAGCCAGCATCCTCATCATGATCTGTTCTGACGGCATCTCTAGTGAATAAATCAACACAGGTTTATCTTGTGTCATTGCTGCATGTTCAGCCAAGTTCATGGCAAATGTCGTTTTACCCATAGATGGACGAGCTGCAACTATAATTAAATCTGATGGCTGCAGACCGGTTGTCATTTTATCTAAATCGGTATAGCCGGAACTCACCCCTGTAATACCATCTTGCGGAGATTGGTAAAGCTCTTCAATTTTATCAACGGTTTTTTCAAGTATATTATGCAGGCTTTGTGGACCTTCACTGCTTTTTGTTCTCTGCTCGGCTATTTTAAATACTTTACTTTCAGCCAGATCTAATAGTTCGTGACTATCTCGTCCTTCCGGATTAAATCCCGCCTCAGCAATTTCATTTGCAACACCAATCATCTCTCTAACTACCGCACGCTCACGAACAATATTGGCGTACGCATCGATATTTGCAGCGCTGGGGGTATTTTTTGCAATCTCAGCCAAGTAAGCAAACCCACCAACCATAGCAAGTTGATTATTTTTCTCTAAATTCTCAGAAATAGTAATTAAGTCAATGGGCTCACTTAATTCAACCAGCTTTTCCATCGCTTCAAAAATCAGCTTGTGTGTGCGTGTATAAAAGTCTTGTGCCACCACATGTTCAGCAACTCTATCAAATGCCTGATTATCGAGCATTAATCCCCCAAGCACAGACTGCTCAGCTTCAATAGAGTGAGGAGGAACTTTTAACGAATCGACTTGGAGATCTGGTTTGGCCATAGCACTACATCTTTTACAAATAAGAGGGCTATTTTATCTCTTAGCGTGATAACTGCAAAGGAATAATCACCAGATGTGATTAAGATTTAAGTGATGTGCCGCTATCCATCGTATAGCGGCACCATTGATCAGTTTTTCTTAAGTTCAATTCGCCCGCTAACAGTATCAACTTCTACATCAGCACGACCACCATTAATTGAAAACTCGAGTTCTCTAGAGGGGCCATATTTGGCTCTCTTAACTTTGTCAGAACTTAATCCATTGACGATACGCCCACCTGAATGCGCATCTATGTCGAAACGTGCAGAAACATCTTGTGGGAAAAACAACCGAACATCTCCACTGACAGTGTCCATATTAATGCTGGCATTATCGCCCATTTTTGCAACACGAATATCTATTTCTCCATTGACGGTATTCAAACGTAATTCATTCAACTCTTTGATATTTAAATCAACTTCCCCATTCACATTTTCTAAGCGAATCTCTGTCGCGCTAGTGGTACTTTCGATGTCACCATTAACCGCATTAAAGCGTAGCTTGCCTTGCGAGTTTCTATCTTCAATTTCTCCGTTAACCGTTTCGTAGCGAATATTTCCAGATAGCTCTGTCGCATCGACATCTCCATTGACGGTTTCCAAAGAAACCTTGCCAGTTAATTTATCCGCTTTGACACTGCCGTTAACAGTCTTTATTTGTGCACCTGCGATCAAATTGGATGCAGACACATCAACATTCACGCCTTCAAAGCTCAACTCACTGTTTTTTGGCATATAAATCTTTAAGTTAGAACCTTGTCCACTCCCATGGTTCCAACCTCGGTTCAGTTTTGGCATTTTGACAATAAACTCAGTGACCGTACCCTGTGTTTCAAGTGAAAACCCAAGTGCTTTATCATCAAGTGTGCCCGTTACTTTAAATACATCTTGGTCCCATGCATTAATTGTCACGTCACCTCGTTGATTTTCAATCAGTACCTTGCCGCCATTGGGTATATTAATTTGCTCATTAATTTTATCTCCAGCAAATACCGATAACGGCAACATTGCTAAACTTACTAATGTATATTTCATATTCTTCTCCTAAATTTGTTGCCAACGCGGTGTATGCACCTTGTTTATTAAATCTAATTGCTGCTGATATACTTGAGCCAACATTTTTAATAATGCGGCATTTTGCGGGTCATTCTCCAAGGCTTGTTTAATCGCCAATTCCGCATTTTCTAACTCTTGTAACTGCGTTTGCCAACCGGTTACCAATGCTGGTTGTTGTTCATATTGAACAAGCAAAGTTTGCTTTTGCTGATCAAAGAAGTGCGTCATTGATGCCATTGCATCATGTTTTGGTTGGACCATAACAGCCTGCCAAGTAACCAATGCCGCAATAAAACACGCCGCTACGCCAGATACTTTTGGCCAGATATTATGAGGCTTTTGATCTGTAACAGGTTTACCAATTGCATGCTCTATGCCTGGCCATAAATCTTTTTCAGGCTGAATCTCACTTGGTTGTGCGAGGGAGCTTGCAACAAAATGATCAAATTCTGGTTTACTCATTCTCATACCACTCCCGTAGTAATTTTCTCGCCCGATGATATTGTGATTTACTAGAGCCTATCGCCATTCCTAACATGGTTGAAATCTCTTCATGTCGATATCCTTCAACTGCATGTAAAACAAATACCAGCCTTGCTCGCTCTGGCAGCCTTAGCACTAACTTATCAAGCCCATTGAGCCCCTTACACAATGCGATACTAGTTTCATCCATACCCGATTTTTCAATACTCACTACTTTTTGTAGCCAATGTTTATGTTTTCTCAAATAGCTAATAGCAATGTTGCTGGCCACACTGTGCAACCAAGTTGTAAATTTTGACTGACCTTTAAATTGCGATATTTTATACCAAAGCTGCACAAATACTTCTTGCGTTACATCTTCGGCGTAATGTCGATCCGCTAATAACCGCAGACACAATGCATATACTCGTCGGTTGTGTTGGGCATACAGCTGAGCAAATGCAGCTTGATCACCTTGCTGCACTCGGCCTATTAACTCCTCACAGGCACTTTCATCCGATGTTTTCGCAAATGCCTGATGGGCATCAATTAACATTCTCGTGTTCCTTTTTTATATTAAGCCTAGCTTGATATAAACCAATATAACTTTCAAGTTATAAAGTAAGACGCCAAATGGGTTAGAAAAGGTTTAAATGAAATGAATTTTTTGAGAAAAACTGCATAAATAGAAATATAAAACGGTTAAAGCCTTCTAACTTTAAGGTTTTAGCTACTGATTTGGTAATGCTGCCGGGTGTCGATAAAACCAACCTTTAAACTCGAGTTTTCCTTCTCCTCCTGTTTGACCTGCACCAATTTTAACGTGCTTTAATGCTTCATCAAAATGCACGCCACTGCCTCCTGATGAGTTGATCACTGCACCTCGTACCGAGCCATACAACTGACCACTACCAGATAACTTAATCGAAGTAAGAGGTGCATAAATAGACGCATACAAATCTGAGGCACCATTGACGATAATTCCATCAGCTCCGACAAATGAAGAGTACATACTAAACACCATATGCCCTGTCTTCGCCACCCCTTCTTGTTCCGTAATAACCTTTGCACTGGCGCCAAATTTTGCCTTACCCGTAACAAATACCGTTAAGGTTGTATCTTTAGTAATAGTGATGCTGGTATTCCCCGATAATGTAAAATCACCATCGACTAACCAAATTACATCACCTCCATTATTGCCCGCGTCGACAACAATTTTACCATTACTTCCAAGGCTAAAGTTTTTCATTTCAAAAACATATTCATTATCTACATCAGAATAACCATGACTTTGTTTCGTCACGTCAAAAATGTAAATATCATGTACTTTTGAACTCCAAAACCCTTTATCAGTTGCGCTTTTAGTAAAATATCCACGCTGTGGTGTAAATGTATACGCTTCTTGTGGTCCCACTGAAAAATCTAAATACGTACTGGTATCACCCATTACATTGGGCATATTTAAAAGTAGGGCAAGCGGATCACATTCTTTATCTGGATTGTCAGGGTCATAATCTGGTGACGTTGGATCGTACACTTTAACCGGTTCAACAACGGTTTCTTGAGTTGGGTCAAATTGATAAATATCATCGGAGTAATGGACACCATTTTGCTCAAAAGCGCTGCCCGTTTGAAAGGTGCCTGTGCCGCCATAGCGAATATCAAGTTCTGTCGGCGTTATCGAGTTTAGAATATCACTTCCCCAGTTCATAGTAACATCACCATGTGCTCGAACATATCCGGATATACTGCCACCTCGATGCGTCACAAAGCCACGGGAAAGTACATTCCCCTCAACTCGCAGACCTCCACCATATGAGATATCAACGCCAGTATTAGACTGCACATTCCCTATAACAGGTGAAGAACCTTTTAAATATACAATCCCTGAGGCTTTAACATCTCCTTTAATGGGAGAGTGACCATTAATAACAACATCAGAATCCCCTATAACCGTATTAACGTCACCATTATTTGTTTTTGTCTGCTCATAAGTGCCTTGTGATGAATCATAACTATCTACCGACCCACTACCAGATAGATTAACGCCTTTACACCCAGTCACTGCATTAGCAAATGGAGATTCATTTTCTGCGGGGATATAATCAAACTGTGCAACTAAATAACTGTTTGCGTCTTCATGATAGCGAAAGCCATGACTGCTAATTTCAACGATGCTGTCTTCAGGGTTAGTAATGAGTGCATTATATTGTGCATCATCCCCTTTGAGCCCACCGACTCCAGTTTGGGTGCCAAACTGAGTTAATAAATCTTCCATTGTCAGACTCGAGTCTTTTTTTATAGCCTCTTTAATCGCTGTCGCACTATCGAAAACGCCTTTCTCTGCAAGTAACCGTGCATTTAAATCTTTTTGAAAGTTACCAGTGAGACGCTCTTGAACAATTGCTTCTTGTAAAGCGCCAAACACCACCACACTCGCCATAGTACTCAGTAACATCACTTTGATGAGTGTGAATCCGTGCTGCTTATGATTTATGAAGCTCACTAAAAATCCGCCATTATCATGCGCGTCACCGCGATATCAATATCAATGCCATCGGCAAACTGTGTTGGTACATTATCTGGTGTTACAGTCACTTTGATTAATAACCCGCTATCTGAGCTCGTAAAATTGAGTGCTTGTACACCTCGTAATAAGTTAACCGGTACTGAAGCAGGGTTGCCAGTTAACGTTACCGAGCACACAAGATAACCCTCATTCAAGGTATATAGCTCAGTATACGCGCTAGCTGGAATAGTGCCTTGGCATGAGAGGATTTGCGCATCTTGATCTATGTGCAGCTCGGAACCATTATTTTCAATGCGAGGGAGAATATTTGTTTGCTTTATGCTTCTCGTAAACACTTGACTGGTATAACGGACGACCTCCTGTGCATGCGAAAGCTCTTGGGTCACTACGATGGTACTCTTAATAGCAGAGTATGACATACTTACCCCGGCTAATAAAAACATACCCGCAGCCATCGCGACCATTAATTCAAGTAAGGTATAGCCATGTACTTTCATCACAAAGGAGTACATCCTGGATCAAGGGTGATATAACTTGCATTGAGTGTGATCTGATCTTGTATATTATTATTTTCTTTAAACTCATTGTCAGTACGTTTATCTTGCCAACTCACTGTAACTTGCATTTCATTGGCATATGTATCAGGCAAAGTGATTGAGTAATGATAGGTCAATGAAGGAGCTGGGCCCAACCAAGTTTGTAAATTTTCATCGCTTAATAACAAAGTGCCTAGCTGTAATCGACATGCCCTAACCCATAAACGTTCAATGGCATTTTGCCCTTGCACTAAAGACATGGTGTAATCAAAACTATTATTTGCAAATTGCAAAGATTTAAGCTGTGTTGCAGCCAGTCCCAACAAAGCAAGCCCAGCAACAAGCATGGACACCATAACTTCTAAAAGTGAAAACCCATTTTTTCTCATGCGCAATTATTAACAGCCTTACCAACCCAGCTTTGTCCACTTTGTAAAATACACAAACGAAAATCAGCCGTTGAGTCATCTTTGTCTGATACTAAGATATTACTCGCCAAATTAAGTTCCCCTGTAGAGCGCACAATACGATCGACTAAATCGATTTCGATGGTTGCATGCAGTGGATCAAAGCGCTTTAATGTGACCGCTTTTCCATCTCGTGTCGCCTGTACCAACCAGCTATTATCACTTCTAGATAAAGTGATTGTTTCGACGCTCTTAACCGCTTCACTTCGCGCAAACTTATAGACTGCACTGAGTTGATTAACACTGTTAATCAACCTATCTTGTTTTACCTGCTTCGTGAAAGATGGCACAGCCAACACCGATAAAATTGCAATGATTCCAAGAGCAATAATGAGTTCAATCAATGTGAACCCATTGTTTTCTCTCTTGTTACCAGCAGTCATCTGATACTGCTCCTTTCACCCCTTGATGATTAAGTGTCAAAGTGCCACACCTATCTGTAATTTGCGGTCCTCCCGCAATTGCGACTGCAGAAAGAGTAAATGCGCGGCTACGAAAATTCCCTCCATCTTGCGGTTTATCCTGATTAAGGTATTTAAAGTTGTAACCTTGCGTCGTCAAAGTAATGTTAAATTGTGATGAGTCAGGATACCCACCGTTTCTAGAGTAGATACGCTCTAATAATGCAGCCACTTGCAACATCTTTTGTTGCGCTTCTGAGCGCCGACTTTCTTGCACATATTCAAAATAAGATGGCATAGCTAAACTACCGAGCACAGCCACTATCAATACTGAGATAAGTAACTCAGTTAAGGTAAACCCTTTTGATAAACGTAATTGCACAAAAACTCCAAAAACAAATGATAACGCTATCATAAAACCAATTACAGGAACAGATAGTATAGACTGAGTTACAAATAGTTAATACTTATTTATTAACCAAATTATCACATACAGCGACTATTTAAAAATCAGTTCTTGTTCAAATAGACATCAACATCGTGAACAAAAAATACGACTTTATGAACTTGGGTGGTTGGTTATGTACATCCTGTGTATTAATCTTATTGTTGTTATATCAACCGATTTTTACACTGAAAATATGAATTGTTTTTATTTTTCAGAGGGGAAGTCATTAAAAAGCCGCACACAGGCGTGCACGGCTTTGCTTAATAAGTATTAAGCTTCAGCAATAACGATTACTTTAATAGTAGCGGTTACGTCTGAGTGTACTGCGATTGCAACGTCAAATTCGCCAGTCTCACGGATAGTACCAAGAGGTAGACGAACTTCTGATTTAGCAACTTCAACACCAACAGCCGAAATCGCTTCAGCGATGTCGCGAGTACCGATAGAACCGAATAGCTTACCTTCGTCACCAGCTTTAGATACTAAAGTAACTTCTGCTAATGCTTCTAGTTTGTCAGCGCGTGCTTGAGCAGCCACTAACCCTTCAGCGATTTTCGCTTCTAATTCAGCACGACGTGCTTCGAAAGTTTCGATATTTGCTTTAGTCGCAGGAACTGCTCTACCTTTCGGGAATAAGAAGTTACGTGCGAAGCCAGATTTAACTGCAACCTGGTCACCTAGGCCACCTAGGTTAGCGATCTTGTCTAGTAGAATAACTTGCATGTCTCTACACCTTTTAAAAACTGTTAATCAGCTGCTTACTTATGTAAGTCAGTGTATGGAAGAAGGGCTAAGTAGCGAGCACGCTTGATAGCAGTTGCTAGCTGGCGCTGGTATTTAGCGCTTGTACCTGTAATACGGCTAGGTACGATTTTGCCACTTTCTGTTACATAGTTTCTAAGAGTAGCTAGATCTTTATAATCGATTTGTTGTACGCCTTCCGCTTTAAAACGGCAGAACTTACGACGTCTGAAATAACGTGCCATGAGTAATTCCTCAATTAATTCTTTCAATATGTTGTGCATGTAATACAAGTTGACTCAAACCGTTTCGGCTTTCGTGTCGGTTTAAAAAACCGCGTACCTGTATTGCTTGCCCAACGTATAAATGCTGAGTTTGATCCTGGAATGTTTCCCCACTTGCAACCACTTGAAGTCGAACATAACTATTGCGGTTAAGCTCTGCTTCAACTTGCATTGATTTATGTTCAAGAACAAAAATGCAATGTGGAATACCAGCAGGACTTTGACTAAATTTGGGTGTTTTACAAATCATGCCCGAAAGCACATATTGATTTGTATACAGGTCAGCCTGTTGTTGCACCGCAAACCCTCAGTCAATATCCAGAGTCAATAACGATTAAGCAGTAGCTGCTTCTTTTTTCTCTTCTCTTACAAGAGGAGATGCTTCAGTTACAGCAGTTTTAGTACGCATAACTAAGTTACGAAGTACTGCATCGTTGTAGCGGAAAGAAGTTTCAAGCTCGCTGATTACTTCAGTTGTTGCTTCAACGTTCATAAGAACATAGTGTGCTTTATGAAGCTTTTCGATTGGGTATGCCAATTGACGACGGCCCCAGTCTTCAAGACGGTGAATAGTGCCACCAGCTTCAGTGATAGAACCAGTATAACGCTCGATCATACCAGGTACTTGCTCACTTTGATCTGGGTGAACCATGAATACGATTTCGTAATGACGCATGGATATTCCTTACGGTTAATATAGCCTTGTCCCGTTTCGGCCAGTCGGGGTAAGGCAAGGAACTAAATATGATAGCCGAAATGAGCGCGTATTTTACGCGTAGTTTGAAAAATACGCAATAGGATTTTTTAGGGAATTAACAATTTATAGAAAGATAATATAATACAAGGGAGT